>NZ_JBRREH010000051.1:0-33069 GCF_056760175.1 Stenotrophomonas sp. STEN021
ATACTTTCAAAGAACTTCGAATCGGGCCTCAGCGCCTTCTTCGTAGGCTGCGACGTTTCCGTCGTAGCGAGCCGCCCATTATATGGTGGCTTTTCTGCTTCGTCAACACCTTTTTGAGAGGCGGTTGACTCGGCGGCTTCAAGGTTGAGCCCGAAGGCTTTTCGTCGAAGCGAGCCGCCTATTATGGCAGGCTTTTTGTTTCCGTCAACACCCTGTTTCGAGGTTGGTGACGTCGTTTCTTGGTGCCGGTCACTGCTGTGATCGGCGCCGCGAAGCGAGGAGGTGGATTCTAGACATCTTTGTGAAAATCGCAATCACTTTTTGTTGCAGAGCGGCAAATTGGCGGTTGGGGCCAGAGTTGGCAAAGTACCGGGTGCTTGGGGTTGGGTTTTGCTCTTTGCGCGGCTTTCCGGCCCGCTGACACTCTGGCCAAGCGCTAAAGCTGATGCGCCGTTGGGCTTGGTGGTGATGCTGTTGTTCTCAGCTGGTCCGGTCCTGGGTAGCCATGTCGCAGAGCAAAGAGCTGCCCTCACCCCAACCCCTCTCCCGTAAACGGGAGAGGGGCTACCACTCCGCCTACCTTTGTCTGGGACCGTAGAGCGGCTTGCTGGGCCACAATGCGGGTTGATCCGTTGCACCTCCATATAGATGACCAATCCGGCTTCGCGTTCGTTATTTCGTGATCTCTCGTTGCCTGCTGTGGTTGCCGGCTTCATTACGGTGCTGGTGGGCTTTGCCAGCTCGGCGGTGATCGTGTTCCAGGCCGCGCAGGCCGTGGGTGCCGGACAGGCGGAGATCGCCTCGTGGATGTGGGCGCTGGGCATCGGCATGGGCGTGACCTGTATTGGTCTGTCGTTGCGCTATCGGATGCCGGTGGTGACGGCCTGGTCTACCCCCGGTGCGGCGATGCTGGTGGTCGGGGCGACCACGCTGCCGCTGTCCGATGCGATCGGCGCGTTTGTGCTGGCAGCGTTGCTGGGCACGCTGGCCGGCTTCTCCGGGGTGTTCGAGAAGGCGATGCGGCGGATTCCGGTGTCGCTGGCCTCGGGCATGTTGGCCGGGGTGTTGCTGCGCTTTGGGCTGGATGTCTTTGTATCGGTGAACACCCAGCCGTTGCTGGTGCTGCTGATGTTTGCCACCTATCTGCTTGGGCGGCGCTGGTTGCCGCGCTATGCGGTGATCGCAACCTTGCTGGTGGGTGTAGCGATCGCCAGCGGCAAGGGGCTGATGCATATGGAGCAGGTGCAGCTGCAGATGGCGCTGCCAGTGTTCACCGCGCCGACGCTGTCCTGGGCGGCGTTGTTCGGCATCGCCCTGCCCTTGTTCATTGTCACCATGGCCTCGCAGAACGTGCCAGGCGTGGCGGTGTTGAAGGCCTCGGGCTATGACGTGCCTATTTCGCCAGTGATCGGTTGGATCGGGGTGGTCAACACTGCACTGGCGCCGTTCGGTGGCTATGCCTTGAATCTGGCCGCGATCACCGCGGCGATCTGCATGGGCCGGGATGTGCACGAAGATCCGACGCGGCGTTACACGGCGGCAGTGAGCGCTGGCGTGTTCTATATCGTGATCGGCTTGTTCGGAGCGACGGTGGCGGCGGTGTTTGCCGCGTTTCCCAAGGAGCTGATCGCGACACTGGCCGGTATCGCCCTGCTCGGCACCATCGGCAACAGCCTGGCAGTAGCGTTGAAGGAAGAGGCCGAACGTGAGCCGGCGCTGGTTACCTTCCTGGTGACTGCATCGGGACTGTCGATGGCCGGGATTGGCTCGGCGTTCTGGGGGCTGGTGGCCGGCGTGATCACCTTGCTGGTGCTGCGCCGCTGATTGGCAACGGATGAGTCCGCTGCCGCTGTTGGGGGCTGCAGGTTCCGCCTACCCTTTTCCCAGCCCCTCTCCCGGCGGGAGAGGGGTTTCCAGGCTCAGAGCGGTTTTACCTCGAATACCTGCTTGAGGGTGTGGCGTCCGCCGGGTGCCAGTTCGATCACATCCGGTCCGGCATTGGCTGCTTCCACGCAGACGTAGTTGCGCCACGCTGCGCCGATGTCGTCCATCTTTGCTGCCCCGGCTTCGCCTGCGTTCCAGACCACGGCGGTGCGGCTGCCGCTGGTGCTGATGTCGATGGCCCGCTTGAAACCCGGGTCGCGCAGCACGTAGTGGCCACCGGCCTGGGTGTAGAGGCGGTCGCTGCGACCCGGATCGCGCGGGTCGCGCAGGTTCCAGTCACCCTTCTGCACGTAGGCGTTGCCGTTGTCGAGCTTGTCCAGGTAGGTGAGCCCGTCCAGGCCACTGACATCCACCTTCAAGGCATCGCTGACATTGAAGTAGTTGTGCAGCGCCTGGGTAAAGGTCTGCACCTGGCTGCCGGTGTTCTCGGTGATCAACTCCTGCTCCAGGGTGCGGCCGATGCGCACCACCATCTGCAGGCGCAGACCCAGGCTTTCCATCACCGGCGGTGCAAGGGTCAACACCACGCTGCCATCGGCTTCACGGCGGGCGTCGCGCAGTTCCCAGGCGACGGTGCGCGCGAAACCATGCGCGGGCACGTCATTGCCCTGCCCCTGCCGCGAGAAATACGGCCAGCACACCGGCGCACCACCACGGATGGGCGTGGGCGGTTGCTTGGCGCTGGGCGAGAGCCACATCACGTCCTGGCCACTGCTGGGCACGAAGGACAGCAACTGCCCGCCAAACACGCTGATGGCAGCGGTTGAGAACGGGGTTTCCACCTTCCAGGCGCTGAAACCCTTGAAGTCGCCTGTACTCAGGCCCTGCACATCCTTCATTGAAACCTTGCTCCGTACGATCGGTGATTGGACAAGTTGCTGGTAATTGGGCGGCAGCTGGAACGCTGTTGGTTGCGTAGGTTTGGCGTTGCGCAGGGCCTGCAGGATACGGCTGCCGGCACGGCCATCAGCGTCCTTCCAGCCGAGACGCTGCTGTTCGACCTGGATGGCGCGGCGGGTGGCGGTGCCGACCATGCCGTCGGCGCTGCCGATGTCGTGGCCACGTGCGAGCAGCAAGGTCTGCAGTTCCCGACGTTCATCGCGGCCGATGCCTGGATCATCGGTGGGCCAGGCTGCGCTCAGACCGGTGCCGCCGCGCAGGCGATCGGCCAGGGTGGCGATGGCCAAGGCGTAGCTCTCCGCAGCGTTGTAGGAATAGATTGCGTCGTAGTTGCGGAACACCAGCAAGGCCGGGCCCTTGGCACCGGCAGGCAGCAGCACTGCGGCGTTGCTGTCGTCAGTAATTGCCGGCACCTGCAGCGGCTTGCCGTCGGCCAGGGTGATGCCCAGCGCGCGCCAGTCTGCCAGCGGCTTGCGCTTGGTACGGCCGGCGAGTGCGGCATTGAAGTTGGCCGGGATGCGGACTTCCACGCCCCAGGGCTGGCCAGTACGCCAGCCGGATTGCTTCAGATAGTTGGCGGTGGAGGCCAACGCATCGGGAATGCTGGCGACCAGGTCACGACGACCATCGCCATCACCATCCACGGCGATACGGGCATACGTCGATGGCATGAACTGGGTGTGGCCGAACGCACCGGCCCAGGAGCCAGTCAGGCCGGTGGGATTCAAGTCACCCTTGTCGATCAGTTTGAGCAGGGCCAGCAGTTCGCCCTTGAAGAAGGGCTGGCGGCGGCCATTGCAGGACAGGGTGGCCAGCGACTGCAGCAGCGGACGCTTGCCGAACACGCGGCCGTAATCGCTCTCCACGCCCCAGACCGCGACGATGGTGGCCGGATCGACGCCATACTGTGCGCTTACCTGCTCCAGCAGTGCGCGGTGCTGGCTGAGCAGCGCGCGACCATCGGCGATACGGCGGCTGTCGACCAGCGAGGCCAGGTAATCCCAGATGGGGGTGGTGAACTCCGGCTGCGCGTCGAGCAGCGGCAGTACGCTCAGGTCGGGAGTGATGCTGCTGAAAACCTGATCAAACTTTTCGCCACTGATGCCCTGGGCAAGGGCGGCGGTCTTGAGCGAGGCACCGCAGCTGCCGAAATCGGTGATCGCGGCGTTGGCGGAGAAGGCCAGCGTGAGTGCGGCCAGCGTGGTGCCCGCACGCAGCAGGTTGATCGGGTTCATCCATACGCTCCTTGCACTGGAGCTTGATGATAAGCGTGGTTGTGGGAGCGGCGTGAGCCGCGAGGCTGAAGTTGTCTGGGGAGGCGAAAGCCAAAAGCCAAAAGCAACCCTCCCCTGCGCGTAGCGCAAGGGAGGGAGCGGTAGTGCCGAGCATGGCTCGGCTCTACCAAGGGAACACTGCCGCTGCTTCGCTCCCCCACGTGGTGCATAAGGGAGCGGCGTGCTTCAGCCAGCGGCATCCAGGTAATACCAGCGCCCATCGATGCGTTGGAAGCGGCTGTGCTCGACCATCTTTACCGCACTGCCACCGCCTACACGATAGCGGGCGGTGAACACGACTTCGGCGGTGTCTTCGCCGGTGACTGCATGGCGCTGCACGCTCAGACCCAGCCATTGCGTGCGCTGGCCGGGCGCGTCTTCCAACGAGAGCGTGGCCGGGCGGGTATCCGGGTGCCAGCTGGCCAACAGGTAATCAACGTCCTTGAGCACATAGGCGCTGTAGCGCGAACGCATCAGCGACTCGGCATCCGGTGCGGCCTGGCCGGCGTGGTAACGGCCACAGCAGGCCGCATAGGTCTGGTCGCGGCCGCAGGGACAGGGAGTGGTTGGAGATGTCTGCATGCTTGTATTTTCATCGACGCCCGCCACGGTTCCAAGCCATGCATTGCCGCACTGAGCGTATGCTGTCGCGCCCTGCGCTGGAGTTGCCATGCTGGAGTTGATCCCACCCGAACTGCCGTGGCTGCTGGTCATCGCCTTCATCGCGGGGCTGGTGGATGCGGCGGTCGGCGGCGGTGGTCTGATCCAGCTGCCGGGCTTGTTCACTGCGCTGCCACAACAGACACCGGCCGCCTTGCTGGGCACCAACAAGTTCAGCTCGGTGTTCGGCACCGGTGCCTCGGCGCTGCGCTATGCGCGCGCGGTGCGCTTCCCATGGCGGCCCGTATTGCTGGCGGCGGCGGCGGCGTTTGCGTTCTCCTTCCTGGGTGCCACCGCGGTGACCCTGCTCTCGAAAGAAGCGGTGCGGCCGTTGGTGCTGACCCTGCTGATCGTGATGTTGGGCTATACGCTGGCAAAGAAGGATTTCGGCGCGCTGCACCGGCCACGCGAGGTCGGTCGCCGCGAGTTGCTGATCGCGGTGGCGATGGGTGGGGTGATTGGTTTCTACGATGGCTTCTTCGGGCCGGGCACCGGCAGCTTCCTGATCTTCCTGTTCGTGCGGTTCTTCGGGCTGGACTTCCTGCGCGCTTCTGCCGCCTCCAAGGTGGTCAATCTGGCCACCAATGTGGCGGCATTGTCGTTCTTCGTGCCCAGCGGCAATGTCTTGCTGGCATTGGCCATCCCCATGGCGGCAGCCAACGTACTGGGCGCCGTGACCGGTACCCGGCTTGCCCTACGCGGCGGCACACCATTGATTCGTAAGCTTTTTGTGGTTCTTGTCGTGGTGCTGATCGCACGTATGGCCTGGGATACCTTCCGCCCGACATGAAGCCCGCCTGCACATAGCTAAATCTTCATCACTGGAATTTCTTGACGTACATCACATAGTGGCGCAGTAAGAAGCCAACCCGGGGATGGCGCCACCATGAAGAACCGTTACCGAATCGCCTCACTGTTGCTGCTCGCTGCCGCGATACTCGCCTGTGTGCCGGTGCTGTACTCACTGCACCAGGCGCGCAAACAGGCCATCCGCGAAAAATACGTGCTGCTCGATGACGTATCGGCCAGCATCAGCCGCGAAGTGAGCAGCACCATCGAGGTGATCGAACGCCTGCGTGCGGAAATGCGCAGCAGTGGCGATGCGCCCTGCAGTCCCGCCGGGCTGCTACGCATGCAGCGCTTCGGGATCAGCTCGCACATCGTCAAAAGCACCCTGTACCTGCGCGATGGCAAGGTCGCCTGCTCTTCCGGCGGTGCGCTGATGCAGCAGATCGTGCTGGGCCCCTACTCCTCGCGGGCGCTCGACGGCGTGCAGGTTTACACCCAGGTGCAGGTGCCTGGCCTGCCCGGGCGAGAGTACGTAGTGCTGGAAAAGGACGGCTACGCCCTGCTGATCTACCCTGAGGGGCTGATCTCGCCGTTTGCCCGACCTGACCTTTCACTGGGCCTGTTCAACAGCACGGACGGCCGCTACGCCGCGCGGCAAGGCATGCTGCTGCAGCGCTGGACCACAGCCACGATCGACAAGGACAACGACGGCCACTTCACCGATGCCGAGGCTGGCTACCTGGTGGTACGGCGGGTGCTTCGCCCCGACGGCACCGGGGTAATCGTGGCCACCCCGTTGGCGGCGATCGATGCGCGCATGGCGCAGTTCGCGCACTGGTTCATCCCGCTCGGCATCATTGCCGGGCTGGCAGTGCTGGTCATGGCATTGGTGATGATCCGCCGCCAATGGTCGACGCGCGCCGAGTTGCTGCGGGCGATCAACAAGGGGCATTTCTTCCTGATGTACCAGCCCGTGTTCTGCCTGCAGGATGACACCTGCATCGGCGCCGAGGCACTGCTGCGTTGGCAGCACGAAGACGGCACCGTGGTGCCACCGGATCGCTTCATCCCGTTCGCCGAGGATGCCGGGCTGATCCAGCTGGTTACCCGGCGCGTACTGGAACTGGTGGTCAAGGACCTGAGCGGCTTTTTCCGCCAACACCCCAACTTCCGACTGGGCGTGAATCTGTCACCGCGTGACCTGCAATCGATGGAGACGCCGCAGCTGCTGGCGGACATGCAGCGTGCAATCGGCACTGGCAATGGCCGGTTTGTGGTGGAAGCCACCGAACGCGGCCTGCTGGAGGAAGCCAGCGCGCAGGATGTGGTGGCGGCAATCCACGCGCTGGGCATCGAGATCGCCATCGATGACTTCGGCACCGGCTACTCCAGCCTGGCCTATCTGACTACCTATCCCTTCGACATCCTCAAGGTGGACAAGAGTTTCACCTCCACCGCCTGCACCGAGGCGGTCACCAGCCAGGTCGCCACCCACATCATCGAGCTTGCGCGCAGCCTGGGCATGCAGACCCTGGTGGAGGGCATCGAGACCCAGGAACAGGCCGACTTCTTCCGCAGCAAGGGCGTGATCTACGGGCAAGGCTATTTCTTCGGCCGGCCGATGCGGGCAGAAGACCTGAGCACCTTCGTGCCATTGCATACGCATCCAAACCAACATGCGGCACCCAGCGTGCATTTGGGCAGACCGGCCAGCGCGCTGGATTGATCCCACGCAATGCACCTGCAAGACAAACGCGGGAGCCTATCCACATGCGGAATGACCGCAGCCGTGGAAACGCCCCATGCAACACGATTTTGCCGACCGCATTGCGCTGGTTACCGGCGCCGCCTCCGGGATTGGTGAAGCAGTGGTGCGGCAACTTGCCGCGCGCGGCGCCATGGTACTGGCAGCCGATATCGACGGTGATGCCGCCACCGCCGTGGCCATGTCGCTGGGCGAACGGGTACAGGCCCTGCAGGTGGATGTCAGCGACCCGGATGCGGTGCGGCTGATGGTCAACGCCTGCAACGAGCGTTTCGGCGGCCTGCACCTGGCGGTCAACAATGCCGGCATCAGCGGCGCCAGCCTGCAGACCGCCGACTATCCGCTGGAAGAATGGCATCGCGTGCTCGGGGTCAACCTGCACGGCGTTTTCTACTCGATGAAGTACGAAATTCCCGCGATTCTGGCCAGCGGCGGCGGTGCCATCGTCAACATGGCCTCGATCCTCGGCAGCAATGGCTGGGCCGGCGCGGCGGCCTATGTGGCGGCCAAGCACGCGCTGGTCGGCATGACCAAGAGCGCGGCACTGGAATACTCCCCGCGCGGGCTGCGGATCAACGCGGTGGGCCCGGGCTTCATCGATACACCGCTGCTGCAGAGCATGGACGACCGCGCCTATGCCGGGCTGGTGGCGCTGCACCCGGCCGGGCGCTTGGGCACCGCCGAAGAGGTGGCGGCATTGACCTGCTTCCTGTTGTCGGACAAAGCGTCGTTCATCACCGGGAGCTACCACCTGGTCGACGGTGGCTATTCAGCTCAATGATGTGATGTAACTGCCGTTCACTGCACGAATTCAGATTCGCATTGCGGCGACGCCGCTTGTCTGCTCCTAACGAATTGCTTACAAATCGGCTACGCCCGTCATGGTGGCGGGCACGTAGTCCGGCAATCACCAGGAGCATTCCGATGACGTTGTTACCGCTACGCCCGCGCCGCCTCAGCTGCGCTGTCCGCTTATCGCTGTTGTGCCTGCTGCCCGGCGCGGCCTTCGCGCAACAGGCACCAGACAGCACGCCCAAGACCCTGGACAGCATTCAAGTCACGGGTACCCGCATCAAGAAAGCCGAACTGGAAACCCAGGTTCCGGTCCAGGTGCTCACCCGCGAAGCCATCGAACGCACCGGCTACAGCTCGATTGCCGACGTGGTGCAGCACCTCACCGCCAGCGGCGCTTCGCTGAGCACCAAGCTCAACTCCAGCGGCAACTTCGGTTTTCCACCTGATGGCGGCGGCGTCGGCGCCGGCGCAGCAACGGTCGATCTGCGTCACCTCGGGGCCAAGCGCGTTCTGGTACTGGTGGACGGCATCCGCTGGGTCAATGAATCCTCCGGTTCGGGCGTAGGTTCGTCGGTGGACTTGAACACCATTCCGCTGGCGATCGTGGAACGCATCGAAGTATTGGAAGACGGCGCGTCCTCGCTCTACGGTTCCGATGCAATTGCCGGCGTGGTCAACATCATCACCAGGAAGGGCGCCGAAGGTGGCCATGTCGACGTGCAATACGGCGACTACAACCTCAAGGGCGGCGGCACCAGCAGCATCGACCTGAGCTTTGGTGGCAGCAGCGATCGTGCGCAGTGGATAGTCGGCGCGTCGTGGTTCAAGCAGAAAGAAATCAGTTCGTCCGAATACCTGTGGGCGCGCGAACCGGTGCCCGGCACCGGCCTGTCCAACGGCAGCTCGGCCACCCCTGGTGGCCGCACGGTGTTTGCACCACCGGATGGCAACAACACCTATGGCGGGCTATGCCCACTTGGCCAGGATGCTGCCGGCAATCCGATTCCCGGTTCGGCGACGTGCAACATCACCCTGCCCAACGGCGCCAGCTTTGCCGGTGGGACCGCCTTTCCCGGTGACTTCATCCGCTTTGGTACCGCCAACCGCTTCAATTTCGCACCCTATAACCTGCTGCTGACCCCAAACGAGCGGAAATCGGTGTTCGGCCAGGTGCGCTTTGAGTTCACCCCGAATGTCAGCGGCTGGTTCCGCGGCCTCTACAGCGAGCGTGAGTCGGCCAACCAGGCCGCGCCGGAGCCGATCTTCCTCGGCACCGATGCCGGTGTGTACAACGATTGGGCCGAGACCAAACTGGTGATCTCGGCCAACAATCCGTACAACCCGTTCGGTTTCGACCTGACCACGATGGGCGCCAATCCCAACCTGTTCCTGTTGGGCCGACGACCGGTCGAAGGTGGTCCGCGCCGCTACGAGCAGGACGTGAAGACCTGGTACGCAGCGGGCGGGCTGGATGGTGTGTTCGAGGTCAACCAGCGCACCTGGAACTGGGACGTCAACGTGATGTCCAGCGAGAGCAAGGCGACCCAGACCAATACCGGCAGCTACAACATCAAGCACATCAACCAGGCGCTGGGCGACCCTGCTGCCTGCGCGGCGATTGCCGGTTGCGTGCCACTGAACCTGTTTGGCGGGCCCGGCACCATCACCCCGCAGATGCTGGCATGGATCTCGCCGATCGTGCGTGACCGCAGCAAGAACACCTTGTCACTGGGCTCGGCCAACATCACCGGCGAGTTGTTCGATATCTGGGCCGGGCCGGTGTCCTTCGCCGCCGGTGCCGAATGGCGCCGCTACAAGGGCGAGTACCACCCCGACCCGATCACCATCGCCGGCGAGTACAACGGCGTGCCGTCGGGCGTGACCATCGGCAGCTACTCGGTGAAGGAAGCCTATGTCGAGTTCGATGTGCCACTGGCGCGCGAAGGCTTCTGGGGCAAGAGCCTGGACCTGAGCATTGCCGGCCGCTACTCGGACTACTCCACCTTCGGCGGCACCAACACCGGCAAGATCGGCCTGCGCTGGCAGCCGGCCGATGAACTGCTGCTGCGCATGTCGTTCGCACAAGGCTTCCGTGCACCATCGATCGGTGAGTTGTACGGCACGCTGAGCCGCTTCGACGCCACCATCGTCGACCCCTGCAACAACGCCGCATCTACCACGCCCAAGTGTGTTGCCGATGGCGTACCGCCGGGCTATGAGCAGGCCAACCCGCAGATCTCGGTGGTGACCTCCGGCAACCGTGACCTGAAGCCGGAGGAGAGCCGCTCGTTCATGGCCGGCGCGGTGTGGAGCCCAAGCTGGGCCGAAGACAGCAGCTGGGCCAGCAAGCTTGACCTGGGTGTGACCTTCTACCGCCACACCATCGACAAGGCGATCCAGGCACCGGATGCGCAGGCCATCATGGACCGCTGCATCGATACCCGCGATGCCGTGGCCTGTGCCAGCTATACCCGCAACGACCGCGGCCAGATCGTGCGCTTCGAGGACATCCTCGCCAACCTCGGCACCATCAACACCAGTGGCTGGGATTTCAACGCGCACTGGCTGTTGCCGGAAACCGGCTGGGGTCAGCTCGGTTTCGACTGGAAGGCGACCTGGGTCACCCGCTACGAGCTGGTCAACGAGTCCGGCCAACCTGAGCCGAAGGGCCCAGGCATTGAAGTCAATGACAGCGCGATCCCGGAGTGGAGCTCGAGCCTGAGCACCAACTGGGACTTCCGCAACTGGAACGTGAACTGGACGATGCGTTACATCGACCGGCTGCGTGAAAGCTGTGCCGGTGCCAATGGCTTTGCGATCTGCACCGACAGCGTTGCCGACCAGCATTGGCTGGGTGCGACCACCTATCACGACGCGCAGATCAGCTGGCGTACCGATGCGTGGATGAAGGGTGTAAAGGTGAGCGTTGGCGTCAACAACGTGTTCGACAAGAACCCACCGATCTGCCTGAGCTGCACGCTCAACGGCTATGACCCGGGAACCTACGACCTGCCCGGCCGCTACACCTACGCCAAGCTCAGCATGGATTTCTGAGCTGGATGACGACCAAGGGAGCCGTAAGGCTCCCTTGGTTCAATACCGTTGTTGTAGGAGCGGCGTAAGCCGCGAAGCCGGTGGGCACGAACGTCCAGTCCACTGGATTTCCTGCTTACCCAACGCCGGGCTTGTCTCGATTGCAAATTGATCGACGGCGGCAGGCGGTCCTGCTTCGCGGCTTGCGCCGCTCCTACAAAAGCAGGGCTGCTCAGCGCAGGATCGCGCCGGCCAGCGCCATCAGCAGCAGTACCAGCACCGGCAGCATCGACAGGCCGAAACCCAGGCCGCGGCTGGATGGGTTGCCGACGTAGGCGCGCCAGTAGATGAAGCGGCCAATCAGATACACCGCACCGATACCCGCCACCCATTGCGCCGGCCAGAAGCGTGCGGCGATCAGCATGCTTGGCAGCAGCGCAACCATCAATTCCAGGGTATTCATCTGCACGCGGTACATGCGCTCGAAGCCATCGTGGCCGGTGACTGCCGGTGCCTTGACGCCATAACGGCCACGTGCACGGCCAACCATCGCCGCGAAGAACAGGTATTGCAGCACCACCAGGGCGGTGACGATTTCTACGTAGTGCATGGTGATCTCCGCTATCCGCGTGTCTTGAAGTGGGTGCAGGGTAACAAGCGCAGCGATGGCTTTGCTCTGCTCCCTCCCTTTGGCCGAAGGCCAAGGGGAGGGTTGGGGAGGGGTGCTTTGGCTTTGGCTTTGGCTTTGGCTTTGGCTTTGGCTCAATGCAACAGCTGAAGCGGAATCAAAAGCCCCTAATCCGCCGTTCGGGCACCTTCCCCCGCAAGCGGGAGAAGAAAAAGCTCAGCTGCCCTGGCAATAGGGAAACCCTCGCTTCCTTGTCCGTCAGGCCGGAATGTTCTTCTTCGTTGAAGCCTTCTTCGCAGCTTTCTTCAGCGCAGGCTTGGCTTCCACTTCCACCGTGCCTTCAACAACCGACGCTTCAACCTCAGCTTCACCAGCCTCGCTGGACGCAGCCGCTGCTTCAACAGCAACCGGCACATCCACCACATCCTCCGCATTGGCCTGCGCCATCGCACCGCGTGCACGCGCCGGCAGTTTCAGGCGATTGCCTTCGTCGTCGTACTCGATCAGCAGTACGCCCGAATCGTGACGGCCGCTGATCTCGACGAAGCAAGCGCCACCGATGAACGGCTCCAGCGTCATCACCGACTTCAACGGGGTGGCAACCACCATCTGGAAACCGAAGTTCTCGAAGATGTTCATCGCCAAAGCGGTGAACTCGTTGTCGGCCTTGTCGAAGGCTTCGTCCAATACCACCGCGGCATAGCGCGGCAGTTCGCCGTCTTCGCCGCCCAGCTGGTAGCGCAACGCGGCGGCAAGACAGGTCGTCGCCAGCTTCTGCCGCTGGCCACCGGACTTGCCGGCGCCGCTGCGGTAGATTTCGACCTGCTCGCGGGTATCAGCATCCAGTTCGACGCCGATGAACTCCACATGCAGGCGCACGTCGAGCACCTGCTCGCGCCAGCGGCGCAGCTCAGGCTCCTGCGCGCCAAGACGACGCACCAGCTCACGCAACACGTTGAACTGCGACTCGGCCAGCGAACGGTCTTCGGTCTGCTGATGCGTCAACACCGCACGCAGCTGCAGCTGGAAATCCTGCACTTCCGGCAGGCGCCGGTCATGCACGTCGATGGCCAGCACGGTGCCGCGGTTGAACGCGACCTGTTCCAGCGAGGCGTTGACCTCGTCCATGCGCTGCTTGATCGCCTTGTGCGCTTCTGCGGTATGCCGCTGCAGGGCCAGCAGGTTGTTCTTGCTCTGGGTCTGCAGCAGTTCGAAGAAGCGCCCTTCATGGCGCGGCAGACCGTCGCTCTCAAGGCGGGTCAAACGCGCAAGGAAATCGTCGGCACTGCTCAGCGACACGGTGAAGTCGCCGGAGTCTTCCGGCCACTGCTGGGTGTACTTGCGGAAGCAGTCCAGCAGATGCTGGGTCAGTTTGGCGTCGCGGCCCTGGCTGCTGCCGAGTTCCTCGGCCAGCCCACGTTCGACCACGCGGAAGTGGCTTTCCAGGCTCTCAAGGTTCAAGCCCGGCAGGATGTTCAGGCGCTCTTCCAGACCTTCGCGCTGCAGCTCGGTCAGCGGCGCGCTGGCGACGCGCGCCTGGCCGTTGTCGCGCAGCTGCTCCAGGCGTGCGCGCTCGCGCGAGAACTGGCCACGCTCCAGCCGCACGTCTTCATAGGTGCGCTTGCCCTGGTCACGCAGACCGCGGGTCAATTCAATCTGCTGACCGATGCGCGCCAAGGCGGTGTCGCCTTCGCGCAGGTCGACCAGCTGCTCGTCGATATCACTCAACCGCTGCAGGCGCGGGCCGACATCGATTTCGTCCCAGTCGCGCTCGATCAGCGAGTGCGCGGCCAGCTGCTTTTCCTGCCCGCTTTCGCGCTGCTTGCGCAACATTGCCACGTCGGCCTCGCTGCGGGCGATGCGCTGGGCCAGCTCCTGCCCTTCGCGTTCGAACACGCGACGTTTGTCGCGGTTGTCATGGCCCAGCATCCAGCGCTTGCGATCGTTGACCGCGTGGCGGTCATCCTTCTCATAGCGGTCGCCGGGATGCTTGATCTGGCCTTCGCGGGTGATCGCGCGGTCTTCGCTGCGCAGCTGGCCGGCGTTTTCCACGCAGGTGTAATCAAAGCGGCGCTGCAGTTCGTTGTAGACCCAATCGCCATAGGGATGATCACGCAACTGCAGCTTGTGGATCAGCGAACGCTTCTCCGGCTCGCGTGCGTGCAGCAGTTCGTTGTCACGGATGCGGAAGTAGACCAGCTTGGTGCCCAAGTGGGTACGGTTGGCCCATTCGGCGACCTGCTGGTGATTCTTCTCGTCGACCAGCAGCGATTGCGCGAAGCCGTGCAGCACGCGCTCGATCGCACCGCGCCAGCCGATCTGATCCTCGCGCACCTGGATCAACTCGCCAACGAATGGCAACGCGGACTCGGACAGGCCGGTGTCGTCGCACAGACGTGCGCGCATCTGCTGCAGTGGTGCCGGGATCGAGCTCGGTGCAGCCTTCAGCGACTCCAGTTCCACCCGCAGAGCGGCAAAACGCTTTTCATCATCGCGGCGCTCGGCCATGCGCTCGGCGATGGCGTCGTCCACGGTGCCCGCACCGGATTTGGTGCCATCGATCAAGGCACGCGCCTGCTCCACCTGTTCGGAGAAGCCACTGGCGGTTTCAGCCAGCACCATGCCGAGCTGGCGGCAGGCGCCTTCCAACTGCTTGCGGCGGCGGCTGCGTTCTTCGACCTCGCGCTCGATGCGGATACGCTCGCGCTCCAGCTCGTCGATGCGCTCACCGCCCTGCTCGCGCTGCTGGCGTTCCAGTTCGACCAGCTTCTGTTCGTGGTTGTCCAGCGACTGCCGGCGCTGCCCTTCCTCGCCCATCAGGCCGCGGTCGAGCATCTCCACTTCCTTCAGCCGCTCGTTGACCAGCTCCAGGCGCTTTTCCTCGCGGAAGCCGTCGATGCCGATCTGCAGGTCACGCAGCGTTGCCACGCCTTTGCGCAGCGTCATCAGGTCCTGGTGGAAATCACGCGCCGGGGTCAGCGTCTCAACCTGGCGGCGCGCGGTGACCACGGCATGGTGGGCGCCATCGAGTTCGGCGAAGTCATCGACCAGGCGGTCGGCAGCTTCGAAGGTGCGCGGCTCTTCCAGCATGAAGCCACGCAGGAAGCCATTGAGGTCGCCAAGGTTCTTGGCCGACTGGGTCTTGTGCAGCAGACGCAGCGCCATGTCGTTGCCGATGCCCAGCAGGTGACGGAAGCGCTCGGCATAGCCGGTGAAACTGTCGAAGTGGCCGACGTCCTCGCCCAGACGGCCGCGCAGCTTGCGCAGGTCCAGGTCGAAGCCTTCCATCTCGGTGGCCAGGTCGAAGCGACGCGGGATCACCATGTAGTGCTTGCGCACGTCGTTGGCCGAGGTGCCGGCACCGGCAATCCAGAACAGCCGCACGATCGACACCGCGTCGCCGCGGGCGTTGTGATATTCCAGCGCCAAGGCGCTCCAGGTAGCGCCCTTGCGCAGGTACTGGGTGGCGATTTCACCGGACTCGCTGTCCTGCTGGTCGGCCCAGGCGCCACGCACATACGACACCAGCGAGCGGTCGCGGCCCGAACGCTCGGCTTCGCGCGCGGCGGCGTTGAAATCGACGATGCTCGGCGGCGTCAGCAATGCGCTCATGCCATCGAGCAGGGTGGACTTGCCCGAGCCGGAGCGGCCAACGAACAGGAAGCCACGCTCGGCGATCGGCACTTCGGTCAGGCCGGAGAACGTGCCCCAGTTGAGCACCTGCAGGCGGCGCATGCGGAACTGGTTCGCGCGGGCATCGCTGGCCGGGTCGTTGAACAACGCGGCGTTGGGAAGCAGGGTGTGGGAAGTGGTTTCCATACGGCTCATCCTTCAGCCGCCACGCGATGCGCGGCGGTGGTCATTCTGGTCAGCGTGGCGTGGGTGCCAGGCATCATTCGGCGGGGGTGCCGCTGGTGTTGTCTTCATCATCGGCAACCGCCTCGGTGGCGGCATCGCCGTCGCGCAGCTGGCGGTAAGCCTCGACCAGGGTCTGCACGTCCTCGGCCGAGAACAGCAGTTTCAGCGCCGGCGAGACTTCGTAGCGATCCTCGCTGCCGCGCAGCTTGGACAGCAGCTGGTTCTCGCGCAGCTTGGCGATGGCCGCAGCCACACGCTTGCCGTAGCCGGCCTGGTCGGTGGAGACGTTCTTCTGGTAGATGCTCATCGCCTCCACCAGCTGGAACTCGGCCACCACCGCGCGTTCGCCGCGGGTATCGGCTTCGGCCAGCTGCTGGCGCAGGAACAGCAGCAGCACCGACTCGATGAAGGTCAGCGGTGCGGCGCGCAGCAGGTTGGGCGAGTCGAGTTCGGCGGTGTCGAACTGACGGGTGAAGGCAACGCCGCCGTCGCGGTCCAACACCAGTTCCAGGAACAGTTCGCATAGCAGGCTGCGGACTTCCTCTTCGTTGCGCAACAGTGCCGCCCATTGCGCCGGCTGGCGCTGGGCATCGACGCTGGGGCCGGCCAGCAGCAGGCACAGCGCGCGGCGTGCATCGACCGGCAGGCGGCCACTGTCGCCGACGAACAGGGCGCCACCGCTCAAGGTGGGTGCCGGCGCGACGGGCGCGCTGATGGCTTCGCTATCGGTTTCGGTCTCAGACCAGTTCATCGCGTCTTTCCTTGAGGAACCAGATCAGCGGCACGCGGGCGCGTCGCACCACGCCGTCACCACCGGTCCATTCCACGGTTTCGAGTTGGTCGGTCATCACCTTGCCATGGCGGGTGCCGATGGAGAGATAGCCGATCACGCTGCCCAGGCCCTGCCGCGCCGGCCGCTCGCGCAATACCTGCGAGATGCTCAGGCGCGGGCGTGAACCCAGCAGCATGAAGAGATTGTCTTTCAGTGTGCGCACGTCGATTTCCGACTGCGCGACCAGGTCGCCAACGCTGTCGAGGGTGATCTCGGCGGCCTCGGCGTAATAAATGGAGGTGTCGACCTGGTGCGTGCGCGGGTCGTGCAGGCGCCACTGGCCGATCGAACGCACGCGCGCCGAGGACAGCGGCAGCACAAAGCCGGTAGGCGCGGTGGGACGCACTTCGTCGCGCAGTTGCAGGGCCTGGCCCTGCGCCTGCTTGAGCAACTGGTTGAGGCGGCGCTGTTCCAGATAGCCGCGGCTCTGCACGAAACCACGCAGGCTGCGGGCGAAATGCTGCATCACCTCGTGCACCTGGCCGCCGCGCTCCAGCAGGGTGCTGGTGAAGTTGCGCAGGAAGTTGCGCTCGTTGCGGTCCAGCTTGCGGGTGAAGCCACGGTTGAGCACGGTGTCCAGCGCAGCGTCGAGTTCGCCACTGCGGCGCGGATCATTGAGCAGGTCCCAGAACGCCTGGAAGCTGCGCCCGGCATCGGATTCGCCGATCACATCGACGCCGTTGAACAGGCGGTCGAGCACGTCGCCGCGCGCGCCTTCGTCATCGATGATGCGTTCGCGGAAACGGCGGTTGAGCTGTTCGAAGTCATCGCGCACGCGGCGGAAGTCTTCGGCCAGGTCATCGGCCAGACGGATCACGTCACGGGTACGTTCCAGCGCGCGCTTGCCATCCAGCGCACTGACCTTGCCGGTGGACACCTGCGCGATCTCGGCATCGATGCGGTCGCGCTCGGCCTTCAATGCGGCCAGGCGTGCTTCCGGATCGGCCTCGGTCTGCTGGGCCAGCTGCGAGATCTGCTGCATCACCATGGCCAAGCGGCTTTCGGTGGCCAGGCTGGCGTTGTGCTCGATGCCGGCGATGAAGCGGATCGCCTGCACGGCGTGCCGCGACAGCTCGTATTCCTCTTCGCTCGCGCCTTCAGGCAGGCGCCGCACCAGCCAGCCCTGGGCCAGCCAGTAGGCGATGTAGGCCGGCGCGGTGCGCGGCAGCTCGACCTCGAGCTCCTCGCCATTGAGCGTGTCCAGCTGCTGCTGCAGGCGCTCGGCGAGGATGGAGCCGGGGATGCGACGGTCCGCTTCCAGCAGCAGGCCCTGCAACAGGCCCACCAGCACCGGCGCACGGTCGGAGGCCAGCAGTTTCCATAGCGGCTGCTCGCGCAGACGCTGGTAGCTGGCGATACGTTGGCGGTACTTCATCGAGCGCGTGCGATCCCTGGGCTCAGCGTCGGGCGTGGCCGACTTCGATGAAACGCAGGAACTCGGCGCGGGTGCGCGCGTCGTCATGGAAGGTGCCGCGCATGCGCGAGGTGACCATGCTGACGCCACGCTTGTGGATGCCGCGGGTGGTCATGCACTCATGTGCGCCTTCCACCACGATGCCCACGCCCATCGGCTGCAGCACGTCCTGGATGACGTCGGCGATCTGCGCGGTCATCTTCTCCTGCACCTGGAAGCGGCGTGCATAGGCCTCGACCACGCGTGCCAGCTTGGAGATGCCGACCACGCGGCCATTGGGGATGTAGCCGACATGGACGCGGCCGATGATCGGCGCCATGTGGTGCTCGCAGTGGCTTTCGTACTCGATGTCACGCAGCACGATCATTTCGTCGTAACCGGCCACTTCTTCGAAGGTACGGGCCAGGTACTCGCGCGGGTCGTCGTTATAGCCCTTGAACCAGTCGCCATAGGCCTCGGCTACCCGGCGCGGGGTGTCGAGCAGGCCTTCGCGGGAGGGATCTTCACCGGCCCAGCGCAGCAGGGTGCGCACGGCGTCTTCGGCCTGGGCTTGGGTGACGGACGGGTTCTTGGGATCGGCCATTACAGAACTGCGCTTGGATTACGGGGTGGACATGCTACCAGCCGGGGCTGTGGAGGAGCATTTACGGCGCCTTGACCGGCTCTGGCGAGCCGGCCACGGAGAATCTATTTCTTTGTTTTACATGGGATTTTTGAAAGCCGGCCGATCCGCCGGTTCAATCTGCCTGCCCTGCAGCCCGCTTGGCCGTGGCGGTATCGCGCTCCAGCGCCTGCAACAGGCTGGGCGCACGCGCGGTGCCGATATCGGCGATGCGCCAGCTGCCGCCGTGGCGCTGCAGGGTCAACTGCAGCTGCAAGGGGTGTTGGGGGTCGTCGAGCCGGGTGCTGGCACGCAGCTGGCTGTCGGCCACTGGTTGGATATCGAAGCTGAGCTGGCGCAGGTCCTGCGCGGTGTCCTGGCAGTCACAAAGCGGATCGCCGTCCAGATAGCCGACTTCGCCGGCGTATGCGTCGCTATTGGCCTGCATCGCGGCGATCAGGGCCGGCGTGTAGACCTCTTCGTCGGGGAGGATGGCGTCCAGGCCGGCGTCGGGGTGGTAGCCGGCGTAGATGTGGTTGAGGAAGCTGCGGGCGTTGCTGATTTCTTGGGCGCTGGTGCCGGCCGTGGCCTGGGCAGGCTCGGGTGTGGCAGTGGCAGGTGCCTCCTTGTTGCAGCCGGTCAGGGCCAGGAGCAGCAGTGCTGTGGGTGCCAAGGTTTTCATGGGCGTCCTTGCGTGTTCGTTTGTCGGGTCTTTTTAGGCGGGACTGTTGGGGAAAGCAAAGGCTTTGAAGCACCCCTCCCCAGCCCTCCCCCCTTCGCCTTTGGCGAAAGGGAGGGAGACAAGCGCTCTGCCCCCTCCCTTTGGCGCAGCCAAGGGGAGGGTTGGGGAGGGGTGCTTCCTGCGCGGACTGGCCGCTCCTCATTTGCCTGCGGCTTACAGAGAAGGCGACAGCCGCTGCGCCAAGCCGGACCAGCGACTGGCATGGCGTGCCAGCGCCGCTTCGATTACCTCGGCGCTGCCGGCCAGATGCAGGCCGTTGCAGGCGCGAGTGATGCCGGTATAGAGCAACTCGCGGCTGAGCACGCGGTTGTCGCGGCGGGGCAGCTGCAGCCAGACCTGGTCGAACTCCGAGCCCTGTGCCTTGTGCACGGTCATCGCGAAGGCGCTTTCGTGCAGCGGCAGCGCCGCCGGGTGGAAGGCACGCGGGTTGGCCGGATCATCGCCGGGGAACCAGGCGCTGGTGCTGCGGCCATCACCATCACGTAGGCAGATGCCGACATCGCCGTTGAACAGGCGGTGGCGGTAGCTGTTCTCGCCAATGATCAGCAGGCGACCGTGGAACCAGCCCGGGCCCAACGCGCGGCCGCGGTTGCCGGCCAACAGGTCCTCGATGCGGGCGTTGAGCCCGCGTGCGCCCTGCGGGCCTTCGCGTACGGCGGTGAGCAGGCGCATGCGGCCGGCCAGGGCCAGCGCGTCGGCCGGCGTGGCGGCATCGGCCAATGCCTGCCAGTACTGCTGCAAAGGCTCGCGCCAGGCTTGCAGCGGGTCGATATCGCCTTCGTGGAAGTGCACGCCGGTCAGTTCAGCGTCGCGCAGCAGCTGCAAGGTCTGCACTGCATCGCCGTCGCGCATGGCGCTGGCCAGCGGTGCCAGCTGCAGGGCCTCGCTCTGCCGATAGCCGCGCTGCAGCTGCACGCGAGCACCAGCAAAGTCCTTGGGGTTGGTTTCCACGGCGCCGGCGGGCAGTTCGCCCAGCAGCGGGCGCAGTGCATCCGCATCGGTAGCCGTCGTGCGCTGGCCATCGCCGGCGGCACGCAGGATGGCACTGAGCACGTCGCCGGCTTCCACCGAGGGCAGCTGGTCGGGATCGCCGAGCAGCACCAGGCGGGTGCCGGGGGCGATGGCCTCGACCAGCTTGGTCATCAGCGGCAGGTCGATCATCGAGGCTTCGTCGACCACGATGACGTCATAAGGCAGCGGGTTGTCGGCGTGGTGGCGGAAACGCGGCGAGTCCGGAATCACGCCGAGCAGGCGGTGCAAGGTGGTGCCGGTGCTGGGCAGCTGGTCGCACAGGGCGCTGTCGATACCGGTGGCGATCAGCTTCTGCAGGGCGTGGCGCAGGCTTTCGGCCATGCGCTCGGCGGCGCGGCCGGTTGGCGCGGCCAGGGCGATGCGCGGCGCGGGCTGGTTTGCGGCCTGCGCCTGCGCGGCCAGCAGCACCAGCAGGCGGGTGATGGTGGTGGTCTTGCCGGTGCCGGGGCCGCCGGTGATCAGCAGCAGGTTGTGGCGCAGCGCGGTGGCTGCGGCGCGGGCTTGGTGGTCTAAAAGCTTCCCCTCATCCGCCCTTCGGGCATCCCCGCCTTCGCGGGGACAGGCCCTTTGATCTCCCGCAGGCGGGAGAAGGGAGAGGTCCAGCTGCGCTTGCATCTGCAGGTCTTGCGGCGCTGCCTGCTTCTGGCCCCCTCTCCCGCCGGGAGAGGGCTGGGGTGAGGGTGCCGCCTGCCCCGGAAACAATCGAGTAAACACGTCAGCCAGGCCAGCCACATCACCACCCGCAACCGGTGCCTGCCCGATCCGCTGCAGACCCGCCGCCAAGCGACGCTCGTACTCACGATAACGGCGCAGATACAGCAGCCCGTTCTCCCACACCAGCGGTGCCTGCTGCGACTCCACGCTGTTATCCACAGCTGTGGATATCCATTTGGACGACGCAAGCTGCGCAATCCATTCCTCGGCAGCCGGCCATTCCACACCGGCATCCACCAAACGCTGCGGCTGGGTCGGATCAAAGCCGGCATGCCCCTGCGATACTGCCAGCGAGGCCAAGGCCGCGGCAGCCAGCACCGCGTCCGGCGTTTCCGTATCCAGCCGCCGCAAGCTTTGCGCCAGGGCATGATCCAGCGCGCGCAGCGCGCCGGCTTTGTTCAATGCGGCCAGCAGGCTCATGCCTCGCCTCCCAGTCGTGCCAACAAGGCCGCATGGCCATCGCGGCCACCGGCAAACAATTCATCCACCGCATGCACCAGCTCCGGTGCGAAGTTGTGCGCGTACAGCCCCGGCGACTGCGGACGCCTTGCATCCAGCCCGCGACAGAACAGATAGCGAATACCACCGAAGTCACGCGCGTAGTCGTAGCCAGCACCAATGCGGAAGCGCAGCCAGCGGTGCAGGGCCACCGTGTAGATCAGCGCCTGCAGGTCGTACTCGCTATGGCGCATGGCCGCGTCCAGCTGCGCCGGCGCGTAATCGGGCAGCCGGTTGGATTTGTAATCCAGCACATACCAGCGCCCATCGCGGACGTAGGTAAGGTCGATCTTGCCGGTCATCAGCCCTTCCAGCTGACGGCGCAGGCCGAAGCCATTACGGGCGCGTACAACCCCGTGGGCATGCAGCACGCGCAGCAGGGCCGGCACCGTGGTCGGCTGCATGGCGAAGTGGAATTCGATTTCGGCGCGGCGCTCACCTTCGCCCAGCGAATGCAGCGCACCACCCTCAGGCAAGGTGACGGTCAGGGTCTGGCCGATCAGCTCGGTCAGCAATGCCACGCCATCGGCTATCTCTTCGTCGACGTAGCCATCGGCACGCATTGCCTTGGCGATGATCTCGGCCTGACCTTCCGGCGCTGCTTGGCCGGGCTGCCAATCGCACCAGATGCCGAAGTCGACGTTCTCCAGTGCGGCATGCAGCACGTTGCCGAAGCGGCTGCCGGCGAAGCGCGGATCGAACACTTCCGGCTGTGCGGCGGTGGCTTCGGTAGGCGACTCGGCATCGACGTCGATCTGCGCCGGTTCGTCGGCCGCGCCGCCACTGTCTTCGGTAGCAGCAGCCGCAGTGTCGTGGCCGCCTTCGGCATGGGCGAGCTGGGTGAAGCTGTAGACCCACCAATCGTGCGGCACGCTGCGGCGCACCTCGCGTACCGGCGGCAGGGCCTGTTCGCGCTCGGGCGGCAGCCGCGTCGGCACCGGGCTGCTGTCGTCTTCGATCACCTGGATGTCGGCATGCTCGGGCAAGCCCAGCAACATCGGCCCGAGCCGCGAGGTGGCCAGGCCAGTCAAGGCACCGCCACTTATCCACAGCGCATGCTCGGCGCGGGTCAGGCCGACGTAGAGCAGGCGCGCGGTTTCGGCCTCCTCATCGGCATTGACCTGCTGGCCCACGGCCTTCCAGTCGGGATCTTCCTTGTCGATCTTCCAGTGCAGCACGCGTTGTTCGCCGTCGTGCACGGTGCGGTGGTTGCTGCTGTCCGGCGCATTGGTGGCGATGCCGACGAAGGGCAGGTAAACCAGCGGGTACTCCAGGCCCTTGCTCTTGTGCAGGGTGATGATCTGCACGCGGCGGGCATCCGATTCCAGACGCAGCAGCTGCGCTTCGTCACCTTCGTCGGCATGGGCGATCTGGGTCTGCAGCCAGTCGAGCAGGCCGTGCAGGCCTATGCTGCGGTTGCTGGCTTCCTGCAAGGCTTCGGCCAGCTGCAGGTAGTTGGTGAGGCGGCGCTCACCGTCGATCAGCAGCAACAGGCGTTCGGCCTGCTCGGCGCACAGGTCCGACAGCAGGGCGAGCACGCCGCCGCGCTGCCAGCGCTCACGCCATTGCAACAGGCGCTCCTGGTGCAGGCGTTGTTGTTCGCCCTCATGTTCCATCGCAGCGATGGCAGCTGCGCTTTCACCCAGCAGCACCGTCGCCAGCGCAGCGCGCAGCCGGCCTTCGTCGGCCGGTTGCAGCAGGGCCAGCAACAGCAGGCGCAGCTCGTGCTCCTCGGCGCTGGCGAACAGGCTCTGCTTGCCTGCAGCTACCGCAGGGATGCCGAGCGCGGCCAAGGCCTGCTGCACGCGTGAAGCTTCCTTGTGCGAGCGCACCAGCACGGCGATATCGCCCGGCTGCACCGGCTTGCCATCGACCAGCGCGCGTTCTTCGCGGGCAGCGCTGAGCACCTTGTGGATATCCGCCACGCACGCGGCGGTGGCGGCGTCGCGCGAGGCATCGGCCTTCAGTGGCTTGCCGTCTGCGTCGCCCGCAATCAACTGCAGGGTCAGCGCCGGAGCTGGCTTTCCGTCGAACAGATAGTCTGCATCGCTGCGCTTGCTGCCGGGCAGTACCGGCTCGAACTGGATGCGCTCGTCGAGGAAGGCTTCGGGGCCGGCGTTGTCGTACAGCGCCTGGATCGCGCGCAACACGCCGGGGCGTGAGCGGAAGTTGCGGTCCAGCGCCGGCGCGGCTTCGGCCAATGACTTGGCCTGGAGGTAGGTATGCACATCGCCACCACGGAAACCGTAGATGGCCTGCTTGGGATCGCCGATCAGGAACAGCGCGGCATCGCCATCATCGGCGACGAACACGCGGCGGAAGATGTCCCACTGGCGCGGGTCGGTGTCCTGGAACTCGTCGACCAGGGCGAAGCGGTACTGCGCGCGCAGGCGTTCGGCCAGATGCGCGCCATGCGGGCCGTGCAAGGCGTTGGCGACGTTGTCGATCAGGTCGTCGTAGGTCTGCTGGCGGCGCAGCTGCTTGAGCTGGGCCAGTCGTTGGCGGACTTCACCACGCAGCTGGTGCAGCAGCACGATCGACTGCTGGCGCTGCCACTGCGTCACCTGCGCCAACGCCTGCAGATAGTCGGCGATCAGCGGCTGCAGCGGCGATTGCGGGGTGCTGCCGGCCTTGGCCTTGTTGGTCTTGGCATTGAGCACGTCCAGCGTCAGCCGCTCCAGACGTTCGTCCAGTTCGGCAGTCGGATCGGGGTGGCGGCTCCACTGCAGCAGTTGCTGGAACAGCGGTTCGATCCAGTCCGACTTGTAGCTGGACTTGTTGAGGATGCCGCCTTCCACCGCGCCACGCAGTTGCTGCAGATAGGTGTCGCCATGCTCGGCGATGCCAGCAGCAAGACGCTGCGCAGCGCCGTCGCGGAACGGGCGGGTGTCTTCGATCAGGGTCTGCGGTGGCTGTGGATAAAGCGGCAGCTCGGCAGCCAATGCGGGCAGATCGCGGGCCAGTGCATCCGGACTTTTCCACAGGCCGAGCAGCGCCTCCAGCTGCTCGCCCTGCCCTGCATGCAGGCGCCACAGGTCGGCAGCCAGTTCGGCATGCAATTCGCGGGTATTGGCCAGCAGCTCGGGCGCGGCAAAGGTGTGGCCGCTCTCCAAAGCGTATTCGCCCAACACGCGGGTACAGAAGCCGTGGATGGTGAAGATCGAGGCGAGATCGGTTTCTTCAGCGGCAATGCGCAGGCGCCGGCCCAATTGTGCGGCACTCTCGCTGCCCTGCTGCAGGTGGCGCTGCAGGATGGCGCGGGTAAGCATGGTTTCCGGGCTGTCGCTGTCGTCCGGTGTGCTGTCGACCACGCGTGCAGCGAGTTCCAGGCGTTCGCGGATGCGCTTGCGCAGCTCCTGGGTGGCCGCGTCGGTGAAGGTGACGGCCAGAATCTGGCCCATGCGCAGGCCCTGCTCCACCACCAGGCGGGTGAACAGCGTGGCCAGGGTGAAGGTCTTGCCGGTGCCGGCACTGGCCTCGATCAGGCGCAGGCCGTCCAGCGGCAGGTGCAGATAGGGGTCCTGCTGCAGCGCTTCGGTGCTCATGCGCCGGCTCCGTTCGTGACATCGTTTTCAGCGTCGAAATCGGGCAAGACGCGGCCCTCGCGCAGCGCGGTAAATATCAACAAGGCGTTGTGGATAAATCTGTGAGTAGTGCTTGGCGATGCGAACGGATCGGTGCCGCGCAAGGCCAATTGCAGGGCTTCGCCGTTGCGCTCGCCCCAGCTGTGTTCGCTGCCGAACCAGCGCGCCTGCGCCGCGTTTTCGCGCTTGTCCTCATCGGCGTTGTAGATCTCCCAACCGGTGTAGGGGGCGAATAGAAGCGGTGCTTGCATTCCTTCGGAACGTAGACGCAGCAAGGCTTTCAGGGCTTCCTGCGCAGTCTCTGCGGAGAGCTCGGGAAGCCGATGCGGGCCATGGCCAGCCTGCCCGTTGTCATGGAATTGCAGCATCGATGACGGCACACCGGCAGCGTTCACCAGCAGCCAATCCAGGCCACCGCGCAGCACATAAGCCACCCCCGGCGCACCCGCCTGCAGGCGGATCAGGCCCTGTGGATGAATTTGATCGACACGCCCATGCAGGCGCACGCCATCGAGCTCAACTTCGTAGCGTTGCGAGCCCAGCGGCTGGCCGTCGTACCACTGCGAAAACGTTTCCGCGCAGGGCCGGATGCGGCTGAGCATGCGTTCAAACTGCTGCCGTCCAAGCGCACCGGAAGGCAATAAAGCACGGGCACGCAGGCGCTGGTACAGGCCGGCTTCGCGGCCTTCCAGCAGGGCACTGAGTAGGTGTTGCTGCAAGGACGAATGCAGGCGGCCACCACTGGGCACCAGCAGCGGCTCGATGTCTTCGCTGTCGTCAATGTCACCGGCCAGCCGTAGTCCAAGCCGTTGGCTGAGGAACTGCCCTGCCGGGTCACTGATGAATCGGCGCAGGGTATCCAGCGAAAGACTGTCGTCATTGAGTGCGGTGGGCAGCGGTGCGTTCAGCGGGCCGTCAAACCACGGCGCCAAGCGCTGCCGGCTGCCGCCAACCGCGCTGGCGGCCGGGTGCCACTGACGCCGGTAACTGAATCGGCGCGGCTCGCCATCGCCGCCAAATGCCGCTGGCGCGAATGGCTGCAACGGATGCCGCACCACCAGCTGCTTGCGCGCGGCAGCGCTGTCCAGGTGATACGCCGATGCCGCGTTCACCAGCTCGCTGACCAGCACCGAGGGTTCGCGCACGCTGCCGTCGCGGGCATCGGCACCGAGGTAGCTCAGGTAGAACACGTCCTGGGCGGAGGCGAACAGCTGCAGGAACAGGAAGCGGTCGTCCTCACGCAGCGAGCGGTCGCCATAGCGACGGCGCTCGGTGCCCAGCTCGGCGGTGAGCCGGCTCAGGCCGGCAGCCGGGTCGCGGCGCGGGAAATCTCCGTCGTTCAAGCCCAGCACGCAGATCACCCGGAATGGCAGCAAGCGCATCGGCACCATGCGGCCGAAGCTGATGCCGCCGGTGAGCAGCGGCGCGCGGGTATCGGCTTCGGACAGCACCGAGGCGAAGTGCGCACGCACGACTTCAGCCGGTACCGGCGCGTCGAAACCGGCGCTGGTGGCTTCTTCGGCGAACTCGTTGACCAGTTTGCGCAGGCGGTCCAGCGCGCGCACCGCGGACGGTTCGGTCGGGGTCTCCGGCAACAGCGCCAGCAACAGACCGAGCAGGCGCTCACGCCATTGCTTGGGCGTCAGCGCTTCAGCCAGGGTCTTCTGGTGACGGGCGAGAACGCGCAGCAGGCGGATCAGCGCATCCAGTGCAGCCAGGCCGCCGCCTTCCAGTTCCGGCCACGGCGCGACACCGCCGATGTCCTCATCGCTGCCGCTGGCATGGCCGAGCAGCAGCCGGTCCAGCGCGAACTGCCAGGTGTAGGCATCGTCGGCCGGGGCCTGATGCTGCTTGCGGTGGCCTGCATCCAGGCCCCAGCGCGCGCCCGCTGCCTGCAGCCAGCCGTGCAGGCGTTCGAACGCAGCCGCATCCAGACCGGAGGCCGACGCCAACGGTGCGCTGGCCAGCAGGTCGAGGATTTCATTGAGGCCGAAGCGCGATACCGGCAGGCCCAGCAACTGCACGAACACCTCGGCCAGCGGCTCGCCCTGCAGCGGGCTGGCATCGGCCAGCGCCCACGGAATATGCGCATCGTTGCCGCCACGGCCGCCAAATACCGATTCCAGGTAGGGCACGTAGGGGTCGATATCCGGTGCCAGCACCGCGATTTCGCGTGGCTGCAGCGGTGGGTCGAAACGCGGGTCTTCCAACAGCGCGCGCAGCTGGTCGTGCAGCACCTGCATTTCGCGCAGGCGGGTGTGGCAGGCGTGGATCTGGATGCTGGGGTCGTCCACCCGCAACGCTTCGCGCAACGGTGGCGAGGGCAGCGCGCGGCGGTGGAACAGGTCGGCCTGCAGGCGGTGCAGCAGGCTGTCGCCAAGCCCGCCGTCATCCAGACCGGGCACTGCAATGCTCTCCGGGTCCACATAGGCGGCGATTTCGCCGCTGGGATGCACCACTTCGTAATCGCCCAGCACCGCCATGAAGTCACGGCCGGCTTCGCCCCAGGCCTGCAGCAGCGGGTTCTCGCCGGCCTCGATACCGAACGGCTCGGCCAGGCCGCTGCGCAGCTTTTCCTTCAGCGTCTGCAGGTCACCCCAATAGGAACGCGTTGGCGTCGGCATATAGAAGTGCAGCGTGCCAACCCGCGCCTGGGTGGCGATCACCCGCAGCACGTCCGGCGAGACGTTGAGCGTGGCGAAAGCGAACAGCCGCTGCGGCAGCCCTTGCGGCAAGGGCTGGTGCTCGCCTTCAAAGCGGGCCAGGTAATCGTTGATGCGCCGCGCGCGGTAGTTCTGGCCACCGGCGATATGCCGCCACAGGATCGCCTGCGGGTCATCCGGCTCAGCACCGTCCTCCCAGCGCAGCAGCCAGTGGCGGCGCCAGGCCTGGTACTTCTCGAATACCCCGCCCAGCTCGGCTGCCAGCGCCCATGGCCGCAGCGGATCATCGCGATCCAGGTAGGCACGAAGCCCGGCCATCGCCGGCTTCTGCATCACACTGCTGTCGGTCAATGCCCCGTAAAGCCGCCAGTGCAAACCGGTCGCGCCCAGATCATCGCGCTCACCCGGCACATTGGCCTTCAGTGCCTTGGCAACGAATTCGCCAGGCGTCAGGAATTCCAGATTGGCCGACACGCCATATTCGGCGGCCAGGGTGGACTGCAGCCAGCGGCGCATTGCCACCTGCGGGATCAGTACGATATCGGCGGCCAGCAAGGGCTGGCCGGGCGCCGGCTCACGCAGTGCGTGGGCCAACAGCTGAGCCAACACGTCCAGGGCATTGGAGTGGTACAGGCGGAAATCGGGGGCATTGCTCATCACGCCATCTTGCCGCAGCAGCATCGCAGGGGGCGAGACATGAATGCATTGCGCACATTCCCGACCGGTTGACTCTCCCATCCCCTGCACACTGTGTTGCTGTGAACGCCCCAAGCTGTGCATGGCGCCGCGCGCTGACAATGAGACAATACTGCACGGTCCAGTACGCTTATGTTCAGGCGCTGCTGGCAATCCTAGAACGTTGGTTTTCCGTTAAAGGCCGTCATGCCCTCAGCCCGGACTCCCTTGGTGCAGTTGTCCAACGTGCGAATCGATCGCGGCGGACGCACCATCCTGCGCGATGTTTCGCTGCAGGTACCGCGCGGCAGCATCACCGCTGTGCTCGGCCCTTCGGGCAGTGGCAAGTCGACGATGTTGGCAGCGCTGACCGGTGAGTTGCGGCCGGTATCCGGGACTGTGCAGCTGTTTGGTCGGGATATCCCGCACGGCAATCGTGATCTGCTGGAGATGCGCAAGAACGTCGGTGTGCTGCTGCAGGGCAACGGTCTGTTGACCGACCTGAGCGTGGCCGACAACGTGGCGCTGCCGTTGCGTGCACATACCAGGCTGCCGGAGCCGGTACTGAAGCGTCTGGTGCAGATGAAGCTGCATGCGGTGGGTCTGTTGGCCGCTGCCGATGCCTGGCCGCGCGAATTGTCCGGCGGCATGGCGCGGCGCGTTGCGCTGGCGCGTGCATTGGCCCTGGACCCGCCGTTGATGATCTACGACGAGCCGCTGACCGGGCTGGACCCGATCGCCTCGGGCGTGATCATGAGCTTGATCCAGCGTTTGAACGACAGCCTGGGCCTGACCAGCATCATCGTCAGCCACCATGTGCATGAAACCCTGCCGATCAGCGATCAGGCCGTGGTGATCGCCAATGGCGGCATCGTGTTCTCCGGCACGCCGGACGAACTGCAGGCCAGCACAGACCCGCTGGTGCGGCAGTTCCTGCACGGCGAACCGGACGGCCCGATTCCGTTCGATGCGCCGACGCGCAATTACGGGTTGGAGAACGCGTGATGCTGACGCTACGCGAAATGCGTGATTCCTGCCCCCTCTCCCGCATGGCGGGAGAGGGCTGGGGTGAGGGCGCTTTTAAAGCACGTAGAGCCAAAGCTCCCCTCATCCGCCCTTCGGGCACCTTCTCCCGCTTGCGGGAGAAGGGCTTGTCGTCCAGCACCTTCAGTACTTCAAGGGACGCTAGCTGATGCCCTTCACCTCCTCCATCCGCTCGCTGGGCCGTGCCGGGCTGTTCTCGCTGACGGTGCTGCGCGGCTCGCTGCCGACGCGTGATTTCCTGGCCGAGCTGACCCGCGAGATCTACAAGATCGGCGCGCGTTCGCTGCCAATCATCGCCGTTGGTGGCGCCTTCGTCGGCCTGGTATTGACCCTGCAGGGCTACCGTACGCTGACCACCTTCGGTGCCTCCGATGCGCTTTCCACCCTGCTCGGCCTGTCGCTGTACCGCGAGCTGGCACCGGTGCTGACCGCGCTGCTGTTCATCGGCCGCGCCGGCAGCTCGATCGCCGCCGAGCTCGGCCTGATGCGTGCCACCGACCAGATCAAGGCGCTGGAGCTGATGGCCATCGACCCGATCGCCAAGGCGGTCGCGCCGCGCTTCTGGGCAGCGGTGCTCACCGTGCCGTTGCTGACCGGCATCTTCTGCTCGCTGGCCATTGCCGGCGGCTACTTCGAAGCGGTGCACATCCTGGGCCAGGACAACGGCACGTTCTGGTCGGGGCTGCGCGGCAGCGTCGACTTCTGGGACGATTTTGCCGTGGCCCTGCTCAAGTCGGCGATCTTCGGCGGCACCGCGGCGCTGGTCGCGGCCTATGTCGGCTTCCACGCCGAGCCGACCATCGAAGGCACCTCGGTAGCTACCACCCGTGCGGTGGTAAACGCCTCGTTGCTGGTACTGATGTTCAACTTCGTGCTGTCGGCGCTGCTGTTCCAGTAACGCCAGTCCCTCGCAAAAGCCCGCACATTGATGTGCAGGATCAAACGAACAACCCGCTTCGATCACTACGAAGCATCTGCTGGATCAGGAGTGAGATAACAAATGGCCATCCGTGGACCCAGACTCGAATTTTCCGTCGGCGCCTTCCTGCTGCTGGCCCTGGCCTCGCTGCTGGTGCTGGCCGTCGCCTCCACCAACCAGCGCTTCGGCACCGGCGGCGGCGACTATGAACTGAAAGCCCGTTTCAGCCAGATCGGACAGCTGCGCAAGCAGGCGCCAGTGAAGGTTGGCGGTGTGACGATCGGCCAAGTAGCTGACATTCAGCTGGACCCGATTAAATACGATTCCATCGTGACCCTGTCGCTGGACAGCAAGTTCAAGGACCTGCCGGCCGATACCTCGGCCGGCATCTTCACCAGCGGTCTGTTGGGCGAAAGCTATATCGGCCTGCAGCCCGGTGGTGACCCGGACGTCTTGAAGTCCGGCGACGAAATCGTCTTCACCCAGCCGGCGGTGGATCTGCTGCAACTGGTTGGCAAGTACATGTTCAGCGGCGGCGGCACCACCGGTGCGGCTGCCAACGAAACCCACGGCGCAGACGCGCCCGCTACGGAACCGCAACCATGAAAGTGAAACTGCTTACCGCCGTGCTCGCTGCGGCCCTGCTGGCCACCGCGCCGTCGGTCACGCTGGCGCAGGCGCGCCCGGCCGCAACCGCCGCGCAGCCTTCGGCCGCCGCCCGCACCGTGCTGGACTCCAGCACCCGCATCATCAACGCCCTGCAGACCCGCCGCGCCGAGTTCCGCGCCAACCCGGCGAGCCTGCGCAGCTACATCGATGGCGAGCTGAGCCGCGCCTTCGACCGTGACTACGCCGCCCGCCTGGTGCTGGGCGTGCACGGCCGCGGCGCCGCCGATGCCGACGTCAAGCTGTTCGCCGATGCCATGGCCGACAACCTGATGTCGCGTTACGGCTCGGCCCTGCTGGATATCCAGGGCAAGCCCAGCTTCCGCTACAAGAGCGAGCAGCCGCTGCCGGGCAACCGCGGCGTCAAGGTCTCCACCGAGCTGGTACGTGCCGGCAGCGAGCCGACCCCGGTTGAGTACCTGATGCGCAATGTGGATGGCCAGTGGAAGATCTTCGACGTGATGATCGAAGGCATCTCCTACGTGCAGACCTTCAAGAACCAGTTCGACGCCCCGCTGCGGCAGAAGTCGATCAAGCAGGTCGCCACCGAACTGCGCAGCGGCAGCATGCAGGCCAATGCGGGTCCGGCCGCTCCCCGTGGCAAGTAACGCCACCTTCCGCACCGAGGGCGACACCCTGCTGCTTGCAGGCGTGATCAACCGCGAGGCGGCGGTTGCGCTGTGGCCGCAGCTGACGCGGGCGCTCGCGCCTGTGCGTCAGCTCGACCTGGGCGCGGTTGATGGCATCGACAGCGCCGGCTTGGCCTTGCTTGGTGAACTGGCCGCACGTTTGCGGGCCCACGGTGGCGGCAACGTCAGCGGCAGCCCGGCTGGACTGGACGAATTGTGTGCAGCCTACCGGCTGTCACCGTCCCTCGATTTCAATGCCTCCTCGGCAGGAAGCTGACATGAAACTTTTCCGCACCCTCCTCCTCCTGCTCAGTGTGGCCACGCTTGCCGCCTGCGCCGGCAAGCCCGCGCGTGACACGCTGCCGGCGTCCACCGTAGTGGCACCGCAGGCCGCTGAACAAAACGTCGACACCGCCACTGCTGCTGTGCCGGTGCAGGACACCGCAAGCACGGCCACTACCGACAGTGCGCAGAACACCGCGACGGCCAGCGATGACACCACTCCGACCGGTGCCGAAGACGACTTCGCCGCGCTGTATGGCGGCCCGGCGCCTGGCGCCGAAGGCGAAGCGGGTGGCGCTGCTGCCAGCGTGACCTACGATCCGTGGGAAAAGTACAACCGCGGCGTGCACCGCTTCAACAATGCGGTCGACCATGCCGTGGCGCGTCCATTGGCCACGGCCTACGTCAATGTGGTGCCGCAGTTCGCACGTACCGGCGTCAGCAACTTCTTCAGCAACCTGCGCTCGCCGCTGACCGTGGTCAACCAGTTGCTGCAGGGCCATGCCGATGACGCCTGGGACACGCTGGGCCGGTTCCTGATGAACTCCACCTTCGGTATTGGTGGCCTGTTCGATCCGGCCAGCAAGGCGATGGTACCCAAGCGCAGCGAAGACTTCGGTCAGACCCTGGGCGCGTGGGGCTGGCGTCGTTCGCGGTACGTGGAGCTGCCGTTCTTCGGCCCGCGTACCGTGCGTGATGTGTTCGGCCTGGCCGGTGACATCCCGCTGTCGCCGATGCGCCAGATCGAGATGGACAAGGTTCGCATCGGCCTGCAGGGGCTGCAGCTGGTGGATATGCGCGCGCAGCTGATGGCAGTGGATTCACTGCGTGATACCGCGGTGGACGAATACGCATTGACCCGCGATGCCTGGCTGCAGCGCCGCAATTACCAGATCGAAAAGGATCTGCGCCGCGACCGCAAGCACGACGATGACGACCAGATGACGATCCCGGTCGATGCGATGCCGATGCCGAACTGGGGCGATTGATTCTGCTTGCTGCTGGACAACAAGAAGCCCGGGGAGACCCGGGCTTTTTGCTATCCGCTTTTATTGTAGGAGCGGCGTAAGCCGCGAAGCTCACATTGCTGACGGGTCGGATCAATCTGTGATCTGCTGATCCATCAGC
>NZ_JBRREH010000052.1:0-33064 GCF_056760175.1 Stenotrophomonas sp. STEN021
TTTATTGGTCGCCGGGGGTTCCCCGGCCATGCGTAGGGATCAGCAGATCACAGATTGACCCCACCCGACACAATGGTGAGCTTCGGGGCTTACGCCGCTCCTACAACAACCAAGGCTTTACGCAGCCAACGCTGCGTCGATGGCCTTGCGCAACCCTTCGTCATCGGCGCTGGTGTCCGGGGCGAAGCGGGCTACAACGGTGCCGTCCTTGCCGATCAGGAACTTCTCGAAGTTCCACAGCACGGCCGGGGCCGGGTTGGCCTCGATGCCGAAACCGACCAGCTTCTCGCGCATCGGGCCTTCGCCGATGGCAGCCGGCTGGGCGGCGGTCAGCTGCTGGTACAGCGGGTGGATGTCGGCACCGGCGACACTGATCTTGGAGAACATCGGGAAGCTGATGTCATAGGTGAGCGCGCAGAACTGCTTGATCTCGTCCTCGCTGCCCGGCTCCTGGCCGTTGAAGTTGTTGGCCGGGAAACCCAGCACTTCCAGGCCGGCGTCCTTCTTTTCGCGGTACAGCTTTTCCAGGCCTTCGTACTGCGGGGTGAGGCCGCACTTGGACGCGGTGTTGACCACCAGCAGCACCTTGCCGCGGTAGTCGGCCAGCGAAGTGGCGGCGCCATCGATGGTGTTCAGCGCGATGTCGTACACGGAAGCGGTCATGCGGTTACCTGCGGTGGGGTTGGGAGAACGCAAGCATAAACGGCGCAGGTGGCGCTGACACGACCGTCGTGCTGCAACACTGTAGTGCCGAGCCATGTTCGGCGGGCTGGGTGTTGGTAGAGCCGAGCCATGCTCGGCTGGGGCTTTACCGGTGGAGCTTGTAGCCGAGCATGGCTCGGCACTACCTCTTGGGATTGCTTGGAAGGCCCCTGCCGAGCATGGCTCGGCACTACATGGGTGTTGCCGGCATTTTGTGGGAGCGGCGTGAGCCGCGAAGCCGGTGCTGCGTCAACGTGCGAAGAGCGAACCCCTCCCCAACCCTCCCCTTGCCTTCGGCAAAGGGAGGGCGCTGAAGCTGCGCTCGGCACTACGCTGTCGGGCTTTCGTCTTCGGCTTCGTCGGCGTCATCGTCTGTACCCAGCATTGCCTGCGAGGCGTCGCTGGACAGTGATTCCACGCCACGCAGCTTGCGCTCGATGGTGCGGGTCTTGCGGCTGGCGTCACCCAGGCTCTTGCCGACGGTGTTGATCTGCTTCTCGGCCTTTTCGAGGATGCCGGCGAACTTACCGAACTCGCTCTTGACCGCACCCAGCAGACTCCACACTTCCGAGGAGCGCTGCTCGATGGCCAGGGTACGGAAGCCCATCTGCAGGCTGTTCAACAGGGCAGTCACCGTGGTCGGGCCGGCGATCACCACGCGGTGTTCGCGCTGCAAGGCGTCCACCAGACCGGCGCGGCGGATCACTTCGGCATACAGGCCTTCGGTCGGCAGGAACATCACCGCGAAATCGGTGCTGTGCGGCGGCACGATGTACTTGTCACTGATCGACTTGGCCTGGATGCGGATCGCGCGCTCCAGCTGGTTGCCGCTGTTGCGCACCGCCTCCGCATCGCCGGCTTCCTGTGCGTCGAGCAGGCGTTCGTAGTCCTCGCGCGGGAATTTGGAATCGATCGGCAGCCATACCGGCGACTCGGCATCGCCACGTCCCGGCAGACGCACGGCGAAGTCGACCATTTCGCCGCTGTCGGCGCGCAGCTTCACCCCGCGTGCGTACTGCTCGGCGGTCAGGGTCTGCTCGAGGATGTTGTCCAGCTGCACTTCACCCCAGCCGCCGCGGTTCTTGACGTTGCTCAGCACGCGCTTGAGATCGCCAACGCCGGTCGCCAGCTGCTGCATCTCGCCGAGCCCGCGCTGCACCTGCTCCAGTCGTTCGGAGACCAGTTTGAACGAGGAATCCAGACGCGTATTGAGCGTGCTCTGCAGCTTTTCGTCGACGGTCTGGCGCATCAGTTCGAGTTTGGCGGCGTTGTCGCCCTGCAGGTCCTTCAAGCGCGCTTCCAGGGTCTGCCGCATCTCGGTGATGCGCTGCTCGTTGCGCTGGGTCAGCTCGCCCAGCTTCTGGTTCAGCGTCTCGCCGAAGCGCAGCTGGACCTGCGCGCCTTCCTCGCGGCCCTTGCGGGTTTCCTCGACCAGGCTTTGTTGCAGGCCGGCCAGCTGGCGGGCAAAGGCTTCCATGCGCGCTTCCTGCTGCTGGCCGAACACGTCGAGCTGGCCGCGCACGTCCTGCAGGCGCGTGCCCAGCAATTGCGCCATAAGCTGCTGGGCGTTGGCGGTCTCCTCGCGGCCTTTGCGGGCGTCGTCGTTGAGGCTGTCACGCAGCAGATCCAGGCGCTGGTCGGTGCGTGTAGACAGGTCGGTGAGGTTGCGGCCGAAGCCATCGATGCGGATGTCCTGCTGCCGCGCCATGGTTTCCAGCTGTTCGCGCAGTTCGCCGCGGCCGCTGCGCTGCTCTTCGCGCAAGGTGCTTTCCAGCGCGGAAGTATCGTTACGGCGCAGCAACAGCAGCAGCTGCAGCACGAGGACGGCGACCAGCAGGCCGCCAAGGATCAGGGTTTCGGTTTGCATGGGGAGAAGTGTAGCCCTGCCTGTCTCAGAAGCTGATCCTGAGGCAACCTGACTGCCGGTGAAAACTGCCATCGGCGCCTATCTGCGATCATGTGCCCCCCCACCCGCCGTATCCCTGCCATGAAGCCGCTGTCGCTGCTGTTATCGAGTCTGTTGTGCCTGCTGCCGATCGCAGCCGTGGCCAGCGACTCGCAGACCATCACCTCACCCAACGCTCTGCCCGACAATGACATGCGGCCCAAGGTATTCCTGGCTGGCAGTATCGAGATGGGCAAGGCGGGGGACTGGCAGCAGCAGGTGCAGGCAGCATTGGCCAATCAGGGCGTGTTGATGCTCAATCCACGCCGCGCCGACTGGAACCCGGCCTGGCGTGCCGAGGCCGATGAACCCGAGTTCCGCCGCCAGGTGGAGTGGGAGCTGGCCGCACTGGAACAGGCCGACATCGTGCTGATGTACTTCGCCCCAGGCACCCAGAGCCCGATCACTCTGCTCGAATTCGGCCTGTATGCGCGCTCGGGCAAGCTGCTGGTGGCGGCACCCGCGGGTTATTGGCGCAAGGGCAACCTGGACATCACCGGTGACCGCTACGGCGTGCCGCGTTTTGATGACCTGCAAGCGTTGATCGACGCAGTGAAGCAGCGCATCGCCACGCAGCGCACGCGCTGATCCCCACGGAGAACCGCCATGCCGTGGATGGGTATCAACGACCTGGGCACCTTCGTGGTGGCCGTGATCCTGTTCCTGATGTTGCCGGGCCCGGGCACCTTCACCCTGCTCACCGCCACCGCGCGCGGCGGCGTGCGTGCCGGTTACGCCACCCTGGCCGGGCTGATGCTGGGCGACCAGATCCTGATCGCCATCGCCGCCACCGGTGTGGCGGCGCTGCTGCAGGCCCATCCGATGCTGTTCGCCGCGCTGCGCTACGTCGGCGCGGCCTACCTGATCTGGGTCGGCATCAACCTGCTGCGTGAACCGACGGCAGCCGCAGGCGAGGCTGCGCCGGTACAGCACGGGCGACGCTGGTTCCGCCAGGCCTTGCTGGTCGGCGTGCTCAATCCCAAGGCGATCCTGTTCTACATGGCCTTCTTCCCGCTGTTCATCGATCCGGTCCGGCAGCGCGGTGCGCTGACCCTGGCGACGATGGCGGTGCTGATCGCCCTCCTCAGCATCGGCTGGTGCTCGGTGCTGATCTTCGGCGGCCAGTTCATCGCCCGCCGCCTGGCCGGCTATCCACGCGTCGGCGTGTGGCTGCGGCGCGGGGTTGGCGTTTGCCTGGTGGTGTTCGGGCTGCGTCTTGGCATCGCCGAGTGATGTTGCTGCAGGGCCGCGGCTGACCGCCAGCAGGCCACCACAGCGGCGTAAGCTCGTTGGGCGGGGCCGCAGCCCGGCCTGGATCGATGGTTTTTATGCCGAATTCGGCACGTTGACATCCATTCGCGGTAAAAGCGCGCCAAATGACGGGTTTTTCTAGCTTTGCTGCACTGCGTTACGCCAAACTCGGCCGCTTCCCCGAACCACCACGAACCGTGAGGTCCGCATGCAATCCTGGCTCCGGCGCAAGCCCATCGACCAACTCACTGAACACGAAGAAGGCCGTCGGCTTATTCCAACGCTGAGCTGGCCCCATCTGGTCGCGCTTGGCATCGGCGCCATCGTCGGCACCGGCATCTACACGCTGATCGGCGTGGGTGCGGACAAGGCAGGCCCTGCGGTGCTGCTGTCCTTCATCATCGCCGGCGCGATCTGCGCCTGTGCGGCACTGGCCTATGCCGAGCTGTCGACGATGATGCCGGCCGCAGGCAGCGCCTATACCTACAGCTACAGCGCACTGGGCGAGACCATCGCCTGGGTCGTTGGCTGGAGCCTGATCCTGGAGTACTCGCTGGTGGTCAGCACGGTGGCGGTCGGCTGGTCCGGCTACTTCGTCGGCTTCCTGGAATGGCTGCACACCTCGTTCGGCTGGAACGTGGCCTTGCCGCAGGCCCTTGCTGCCGGTCCGCATGTTGAAGGCGGCTTCCTCAACGTACCGGCCATCGTCATCACCTTCCTGGTCGCCGGCATGCTGATGGTCGGTACCAAGGAGAGCGCCACCCTCAACGCGGTGCTGGTGGTGTTCAAGCTGATCGCGCTGGCGGTGTTCGTCGCGGTTGCGCTGCCGGCCTTCGACAGCGCCAACCTGCAGCCGTTCATGCCGTATGGCTTCCCCAAGTCGATCAGCGCCGATGGCGTCGAGCGCGGGGTGATGGCGGCGGCGGCGATCATCTTCTTCGCCTTCTATGGCTTCGATGCGATCTCCACCGCGGCCGAGGAAACCAAGAACCCCAAGCGCGACCTGTCGATCGGCATCATCGGTTCGATGGTCGGCTGCACCATCATCTACCTGCTGGTGGCGCTGGCCGCCGTCGGTGCGATGAGCTACACGGTATTCGGCAAGAGCGCCGAGCCGCTGGCACTGATCATGCGCGAACTCGGCCATGGCACCGCCGCGCTGGTGATCGGCATCGTCGCCATCATCGCCTTGCCGACCGTGCTGCTGGCGTTCTTCTACGGCCAGAGCCGTATCTTCTTCGTGATGTCGCGTGATGGCCTGCTGCCGCGTGGCCTGTCCAAGGTCAACCAGCGCACCGGTACGCCGGTCACCATCACCCTGTTCACTGCGGTGCTGGTTGCAGCCCTGGCCGGTGTGGCACGCCTGGATGAAATCGCCGCGCTGGCCAATGCTGGCACCTTGGCAGCATTCACCGCGGTAGGCCTGTGCCTGCTGGTGCTGCGCAAGCGCGAGCCCAATCGTCCGCGCACCTTCCGCACGCCACTGGCGTGGGTGGTGGGGCCGCTGGCCATCGGCGGCTGCATCTACCTGTTCATCAGCCTGCCAATGCGCACCCAGCTGTGGTTCCTGGCGTGGAATGTGTTTGGCCTGGTGGTCTATGCCGTGTACAGCCGCCGCAATGCGGTGCTGGGGCGTAACAAGTAATCCACAGGCTGTTGTGGACAAAGGAAGGCGGGCTTCGGCCCGCCTTCTGCATTTCTGTGACACGGCATCACATGCGCAACATCACTGTCATCTAGTACTGGAAGACTGCGCCCGCGGCGATGACGCCGGGGCCAGCACCGTCTGCTCCCGCCTGCCTCGTCGGTTTCTTCCACGATCCAGGACGGGCCGGTAATGGGGATGGCCTGTCCTTCAACGACAGGCAACCTCTCCCGATGACGCGAAACCTGCTTGCTTTGGCCATTGCACTGGCCGTGGCTCCCGTTGCTCATGCCGCCGACAACGCCGGTCCTTCAGCCGCAACCGAACTGGACGCGGTATCCGTCATCGGCAGCGGCGAACTGCGCCAGGTGCAGCGCATCACCGCCGAAAATCTCGACGTGCTGCCACCCGGCACCAGCCCGCAGAAGGTGCTCAACCTGCTGCCCGGCGTGAACGCACAGTCGGTTGATGCGCTCGGCACCAACGAGCAGTCGATGACCCTGAGCCTGCGCGGCTTCACCGGCAGCAAGCTGGGCTACACGCTGGATGGCGTGCCGCTGGGCGATGGCGCCTACAACAACTACAACGGGCTGAGCATCAACCGTGCGTTGATCTCCGAGAACCTGGGCATGGCCGAACTGGCACAGGGCATCGGCAACCTGTCCACGCCGTCGAGCAGCAACCTGGGTGGCACCATCGCCTACTTCTCCAATGCGCCGTTGCAGGACATGGGCGGGCGCGTGGTGCAGAGCTTCGGCAGCGACGGCAACCGCCGCAGCTTCGCCCGCTTCGACACAGGCCAGCACAATGGCTTCTCCATGTACGTCTCAGGCATGCAGGCGCAGTCGGACCTGTGGAACAACCAGAGCGCCTATAACGAATCCACCACCCGCCAGTTCAACACCAAGGCGGTGTACGAGAACGACTGGATGCGCCTGACCGGTTTCGCCGATGCCTCGCGCACCAGCCAGGCCAACGACTTCTATCTGTCCAAGGATGCGATGGCGCGCGGGCTGGGCTGGGACTGGGGCGGCTACGCGCCCAACTGGAACAAAGCGGTGGCCAAGGCCTACTGCAACAAGAACACCTACGTCGCCAGCCGCTGTGACAGCAGCGGACCGGATACCGATGCCGACGGTGCCTTCACCGCCGGCCAGATCCTGCGCAATGACGACCTGTACTACGTCTCCGCCGAGTTCTTTCCCAACGATGACGTGACCCTGCGCGTGCTCGGCTATCACCATGAGGACCAGGGCGAAGGCCACAACTGGAACAGCGGTGCCTGGTCGAACAAGGGCACCGCCAAGGAACTACCGATCATCTTCCGCAACACGCTGTACTCGATCGACCGCAGCGGCGGCACGCTCGGCCTGGAATGGCAACTGGGCCTGCACCATGTGCAGGCCGGTGCCTGGTATGGGAGCAATACCAGCAGTGCCTCGCGCTACCAGAGTGCGGTGGATGGACCGCGTGATTTCAGCGGTCTGGCCAAGGGCCAGCCGGACACCGGCGTGTTCGCCCAGGAAACCCGTTGGCAGACCCGCCAGCTGTACCTGCAGGACACCGTTCGCCTGATGGACGACCGCCTGCGCCTGGAGGCCGGCATCAAGACACTGGACGCGCGCTCTGATGCACGCGCCCTGCCCGGCATCGCCAAGACCCCGATCGCGGCCAGCTCCAACAACCAGTTCGCCACCGGCAGCCTGCGCGCCAAGGACAACTTCCTGCCCAGCGCCGGCGTTTACTTCCAGCTCGATCCGCGCCAGGAACTGTTTGCCAGCTACGCCAAGAACATCGCCATGTTCCAGGGTGGCTTCAAGCTCGGCCCACAGGCGGTAAGCCAGGCCACCTGGAACAGCCAGGCCGCGCTGGAGCCGGAGAAGTCACGCACGTTCGAGCTGGGCTATCGCTGGATCGGCGACAGCCTGCAGCTGTCGCTGGCCGCCTACGACGTGCGCTTCGACAACCGCCTGCTGCAGTACAACCCCTGCGACTCGCGCCAGCCGGTGGGGCCGCTGTGCGGCAACCGTTTCTACAACGTCGGCAGCGTCACCAGCCGTGGTGTCGAGCTGACCGCGTTGTGGGACGCGAATGAGCACTTCAGCTGGTACAACGCAGCTTCCTACAACGACTCCACCTACGATTCGGACTACGTGCAGAACGGCGTTGTCGTACCGACCAAGGGCAAGACCCAGGCCGATACGCCCAAGCTGCTGCTGTCCAGCGAACTGCGCTGGCAGGCCGGTGCGTGGTCGGCGCAGCTGCGCGGCAAGTACACCGGCGAGCGCTTCTACACCTATACCAACGATCAGGGCTTCGGCGGCTACACCACCTTCGATGCCGGCGCGGCCTATGACTTCGGCAAGATCGGCGTACTGCAGAAGGTGAAGCTCTCGCTCAACCTCAGCAACCTCACCGACAAGCGCTACGCCAGCAACCTGGATTCGAGCGTATTCGCTGCCAACGATCCAAGTGGCAAGCTGTACGTGTTCCACGCCTCCGCCCCGCGCCAGGTGTTCGGCACGCTCGACGTGCGCTTCTAAGCTGCCACGCTGAAGGAAACCGATCGATGTCTGTGCTCGCCACTGCCCTGCTTGCCAACGCCCTGCTTGCCAGCACGATGGGCGCTGCGGTCTACACCACGCCGCACCAGGTCAGCCAGCCGCCGCCGCGGGTGCTGGAGTTCGGCGGGCAACGCTATGTCGATCATGGTCTGGTCGCTGCCGGCACGCTGCCGGCGGCGACCGTGGATTTCCTCGGCGATACGCTGGGCTCGTTCTCGTCGTTGGCGGTGGCACCGGGCAGTTGGCGACGTGATGCCGATGGCAGCTATCGCGGTGTGCTGTGGACCTTGCCCGACCGCGGCCGCAACGACCCCGAAGCCAACCTGTTCTACGACTATGCGGCCCGGCTGGAAAAGCTGGATATGCATATCCAGCCAGGCGATGCGCGCTCGGCTGGACAGGTAAGCCTGCGCATCGCCGGCGGCCTGCAACTGCGCGACTTCGACGGGCAGACGTTCACCGGTGCCGATCCAGGCAACGCCACCCTGATCCAACGCGGCATCACCTTGCCAGCACCAGCCAGCGGCATCGGCGCCGGCAAGATCGCCCTGGATGCGGAATCACTGCAGTTCACCGCCGATGGCCATTTCTACATCGGCGACGAGTACGCGGCCAACGTTTACTACTTCGATGCGGACGGTCGTCTGCAAGGCGTGTTGGTGCCACCACCGGCAGTGCGACCGATGCGCGATGGCCGCCTGGACTTTGGTTCGTTGAAGCCACCGCAGAGCGGCCGCCGCAACAATCAGGGCGTGGAGGGCATGGCGCTGTCGCCGGATGGCAGCCGCCTGTTCGTGGCCCTGCAGAGCGCCCTGGTACAGGACAGCGCCAGCGGTGATGCCGATGGCCGCATCAATACACGTGTGCTGGTCTACGACGTCTCCAGCAACCCGGTCCCAGCCCAGCCAATCGCGCACCATGTCGTGCAGCTGCCCGCTTACACCGCCAAGGGCGACGGTGGCGCCGCCAACCGCACGGCGGCTCAGAGCGAGCTGCGCGCGCTGGACCAGCATCGCTTCCTGCTGCTGGCACGTGACGGCAACGGCCTGGGCAATGCCAAACCCTGGCCGGCCATGTTCAAGAGCGTGCTGCTGGTGGATACCAACGGTGCCAGCAATCTGGCCGGCACGGCCTACGAAAGTGGAACCGACTCGCTGTTGGCGGATCCCGCACGGACCACGCTGAAGGATGGCATCGTGCCGGCGCGCTGGCAGGAACTGCTGAACCTGCTGGACCCGACGCAGCTCGCACGCGCTGGCCTGCATCTGCACAACGACGGCAACAACGATCCGCAGCTGCTGTCGGAGAAGTGGGAGGCAATGGATCTGTTGCCTGCTCTCGATCCGCAGCGGCCGGACGACTGGCTGTTGCTGGTCGGCAATGACAACGACTTCATCGCCCGCCACTGCGTGATGCAGGGCCAGGCCTGCGATTCGGCTTTCGACAATGACAACCGCGTGCTGGTGTACCGACTGACGTTGCCGGCCGTGCGCTGAGCCGCCTTTGCTCCTGCTGCCGGGTAAGCACAGCGCAGAGCGGTTGCCCCCTCCCTTTGCCGCAGGCAAGGGGAGGGTTGGGGAGGGGTGCTTCTGCTCAATATCTCTAAAGCAGCGCAACGCCGACCTAGCATGGGATGACCCACTTATCCCCAGCATGTTGTGGATAAAAACAAAGCGGGCCCGAGCCCGCTTCGTTGTTCCACGCATCCAACAGCGCGCGATTACGACTTCTTCTGCGCCGCCGCGTAGTCTTGCGCCTGGCGCATCACCCGCAGTACGTTGCCGCTCCAGATGTTACCGATCTGCGCATCGGTCAAACCTCGGCGCTGCATCCAGGCAGTGATCTTGGGCAGGTCGGCCGCGTCTTCCATGCCGGTCACACCGCCACCGCCGTCCCAATCCATGCCGATGCCGACATGATCCGGGCCGACCACGTCGAGCATGTGGCCGAAGTGCTGGAAGAAATCATCCAGCGTGGCCTTGCGCCGCGGGTACTTCTGGTCGAGCTCGGCCATGGCTTTGCGCAGCTCCACGCCCTTGGCCATGGTCATGTTTTCCCAGCCGCCCAGGCGCTTTTCCAGCTCTTCTTCGGCCTGTTTGCGTTCGGCACTCTTGGTCTCGTCGACCAGGTAACCACCATAGGCATTGGCCTGGATCACCCCGCCCTTGGCGGCCAGTTGGCGCAGGCGCGCGTCGTCGAGGTTGCGCGGGTGGTTGAACACCGCCTTGGCCGAGCTGTGCGACAGGATGAAGGGCACCGGCATCATTTCGATCAGGTTGTCGAACACCGCATCGGAGGCGTGTGACTGGTCGATCACGATGCCCAGCTTCACCGCCTCGTTGACCAGCGCCTTGCCGGCCGGGCTCAGCCCCTTCCACTCGGCGCCCTTGGGATCGGTGGCCGAGTCGGCGAACTCGTTGTTGGCGAAGTGCACCGTCGACATCAGCCGCAGGCCTGTCTTGTAGTAGAAGCTCAGCAGGGTCGGGTCGGCGACCAGCGGGCTGCCGTTCTCCATGCTGATATAGACCACGCGCTTGCCGGCGGCCTTGATGCGTGCGGCATCGTCGGCGCTCAGTGCCAACTGGAACTTGTCCGGATTGGCGGCCAGCATTTCGTGGATTTCCTGCATGCGCTGCAGGCCGTGGTCGCGCTCGGCGATATGCGCGGCCGGGCTGCGGTCCCCCTGGTCGGTGTAGATGGCGAAAAAGCCGCCATCCAGCGCGCCCTCGACCATGCGCGGGTAGTCCACCTGCGACAAGGCGTTGTGGTCGTGGCGCTGCATGATGTTGAAATCGGCGCGGCCGAAGTTGGCCGGCGTGTCCAGGTGCGAATCCAGGGTCAGCAGTTTCTGCTGCAGGGCGCTGGCCTTGCCCAGCTCAGCCTGGCTGAACTCCACCGCCGAGGCGGCCAGTGGAACGCACAACGACAGGGATACCAACAGGGACAGGGGACGCAGGGTCATGAGGCCTCACCGTGAAGGGAAAGGCCCGACCTTAGCGCTCAAGCGGAGCTGCGGGCCAGTGACGGACGGCATGGAGCAGGTTTTTGTAGCGCCGAGCCATTCTCGGCTGGAGCTTTGCCGGGAAGGCCCCTGCCGAGCATGGCTCGGCACTACCGGTGCGGAGCCCTCCCTTTCGCGCAGCGAAGGGGGTGAAGAAGGCCTGCTTGCGCGCCATTGGCGCGCGGCCTGATGAACGACCGAAGGCTGCGCCTTCGGGCCGGACGGGTTGGGAGGGGTGCCGTTGCCTGCTCAGTCCAGCACGCGGCAGAACACCGCCTTGAGATAACGCGATTCCTGCACGTGGGCCATGAACGGGTGGTCCGGGCCGGCGCCGGCTACCTTCAGGATCTGGATGGTGCGGCCGGAGAAATACGCGGCGCGGCGCAGCATGTCGAGGAACTGGTCCTCGGCCACCAGGCCGGTGCAGGAGAAGGTGGCGAACAGGCCGCCGGGCTTGACCACGCCCAGGGCCAGCTTGTTCATGTCCAGGTACTTCTTCAACGCGGTGATGACCTGGTCGCGGTCGCGGGTCATCTTGGCCGGGTCCAGGATCACCACGTCGTACTGGTCGCCGCGGTTGGCGGCATCACGCAGCCACGGGAAGATGTCGGCCTGCACGAACTTGGGCTTGGCGTTGTTCAAACGCGCATTGCCCTTGGCGATCTGGATCACGTCCTGGTCGATGTCCACGCCCAGCACCTCGGCCGCACCGCGCGCTGCGGCATACACCGCAAAACCGCCGGTGTTGCAGCACAGGTCGAGCACGGTCTTGCCCTCCACCTGCTGGCTCAGCCACTCACGGTTCTCGCGCTGGTCGGCGAAGAAACCGGTCTTGTGCGCGCCGGCCGGGTCGGCACGGAACTTGATGCCGTACTCGGTGATGACGGCCGGGTCGGTGGTGGTGTTGCCGTGGAAATCGAAGCTTTCCTGCTTCTGCACGTGTTCGTCGGCGAAGCTGTGGAAGCGGCAGCCCGGGAACAGGTCACGCAGCGCCTCGTAGATCCATTCGCGGTGGCGGAACATGCCGGCAGCGAAGAACTCCACCACCAGCAGGTCGTCATAGCGGTCCACCACCAGGCCGGACAGTCCGTCGCCTTCGCTGTGGACAACGCGCCAGGCATTGGAGGTTGCATCCAGCTTCAGCACATCGCGGCGCAGCGACACGGCCTGCGCCAGCTTCTGCGCGAACCAGGCCTGGTCCACCGCCACGTCCGGGTTGGTTTCCAGGATGCGCACGGCGATGCGTGAGTGGCCGTTGTAAAAACCACGGCCAATCCACTCGCCGTCCACGCCGACCACATCGACGATGGTGCCGGACTTGGGCTTGACGGTCGGCTTCTCGACCAGTTTCTGGAAAATCCACGGGTGGCTGGAGCGCCACGCGTTCTTCAGGCGTACGACGGGGAGTGGGGTATTCATGGCGCTATTGTAGCCGGGCACTGGCTCCTGCCTGCAGCGTATTCATTGACTGTAATAGGCCCGCACGGCACTATTCGCTCCAGAAGGGGAGTAGCTCCCAGACGTTGTCGCCGTCAGTTCGAGTCGCAAGACTCCGGTGCAACGGCAGTTCCAACCATTGGAACTGTGAGCAAGACCTTCGCCGCATAGGCGAAGCTCTGTCCCCGGTCTCCCCGATTCCGTGTCCAGCTCTTGGCCTTTGTGGTTCCGAGATATCCCCGTTCACGACCGGAATTTTTCCCATGATGCAGACAATTGGTAATCCCTGGCTGTGGGGCGGCTTCATAGCCGTCGTCATTGCCGCGCTGTTGATCGACCTGGTGCTGATGCGCCACGGCGGCCCGCACAAAGTCACCTTCAAGGAGGCCATCTACTGGTCACTGGGCTGGGTGGCGCTGGCCTTGGCCTTCAACGCCGGCCTCTGGTACTACCTGCACGAGACCGCAGGTGCGGCCGTTGCCAATGAAGTTGGCCTGCAGTTCCTGACCGGCTACCTGATCGAGAAGGCGCTGGCGGTCGACAACATCTTCGTCTTCCTGCTGATCATGGGCTACTTCGCGGTGCCGGAGACCCAGCGCCAACGCGTGCTGATCATCGGCATTCTGGGCGCGATCGTGCTGCGTACGATCATGATCTTCGCCGGTTCCGTGCTGGTTACCCAGTTCCATTGGCTGCTCTACGTGTTCGGCGCCTTCCTGCTCTACACCGGCTGGAAGATGTGGTTCGCCGCCAGCGAGGAACCCAGCCTGGATAACAACCCGGCGCTGAAGTTCATGCGCAAGCACCTGCGCATCACCCACGAGTACAGCGGCAACAACCTGGTCACCGAAAAGAATGGTGTGCGCTGGTTCACCCCGATGTTCGTGGTGCTGATCCTGATCGCGGTCACCGACGTGATCTTCGCGGTGGACTCGATCCCGGCCATCTTCGCCATCACCACCGACCCGTTCATCGTGCTGACCTCGAACGTGTTCGCGGTGCTGGGCCTGCGAGCGATGTTCTTCCTGCTGGCCGGCATGGCCGACCGTTTCCACCTGCTGCCCTACGGTCTGGCGGTCATCCTGGCCTTCATCGGTACCAAGATGCTGCTGATCGACATCTTCAAGATCCCGGTGCCGGTTTCGCTGGGTGTGGTTGCCGCGGTCCTGGTCGCCACCGTGATCCTGAGCCTGAAGATTCCGCCGAAGGGCGGCCACAAGGCCTGATGTCGGCGCCACCGGCGGGATTGTCCCGTCGGTGGCACGCCAGTTCCCATGCGCGGCGCCCTTGGCTTTCGCCGAAGGCGCCGCAATCCCTTGATCATGGACACGCCAACCCTGCCTGACACCGGCGATACGCCGGCCACCACCGCCCGCAACGACCGCAGCCGCGTGCTGCGCGCGTTCAACATCAGCCTGGGCTTTGTCCTGCTGCTGGTGGCGATGTTCGCCCTGCAAAGCAGCGGCTGGGATTGGCGGCCCTGGGCGGTAGCGCCGCTGGAAGCCAGCGGTCTGGCCGGCCTGCTTGGCGCGCCCTTGCTGCATGGTTCGATTGAACACCTGGGCGCCAATGCGGTCGCCCTGCTTATTCTCGGCACGCTGGCCGGCAGTGTTTATCCCAAAGCCACCCTGCGTGCCCTGCCCCTGCTGTGGTTGGGTTCCGGTCTGGGAGCCTGGATGCTGGGCGAGGCCGGCAGCCGCCATCTCGGTGCCAGTGGCCTGACCCACGGCCTGATGTTCCTGGTCTTCGTGCTCGGCCTGCTGCGCCGCGACCGGCCAGCAATCGCCGCCAGCCTGATCGGCTTCCTGTTCTACGGCAGCATGCTGATCACCATCCTGCCGCACGAGCCGGGTGTGTCCTGGCAATCGCATATGGGCGGTGCGGCAGCAGGTGTGATCGCCGCGCTGCTGTTCCGCAACGCCGACCCGCGCGCGGCGCGCAAGCGGTACAGCTGGGAAGACGAGGAAGACGCCGAGCAGCTGGCCGAAGCCGACAACGAACTCGAACCGCCCGCACCGGGCCAGGTGCCGGTGCTGTGGCAGCCGCGCGAAGGCCGTGACTATGAGGTTGTGGTGCCGTTGCGCAGGCGGGATTCAGACGAGCGGCAGTAAGGGCAGCGGTAGTGCCGAGCCATGCTCGGCAGAGGCTCTACCAGCGAACCACCAACCTGCAGGAGTGGCATAAGCGGCGAAGCTTGAAAGGCCTAAGAGCTAACCCCTCCCCAGCCCTCCCCTTGGCTGCGCCAAAGGGAGGGGGCGTTTCTAGGCGATCTGACAACCCGTAGCGCAGCCGCTTGTCTCCCTCCCTTTGCCATAGGCAAGGGGAGGGCTGGGGAGGGGTCGCTCTTCAGCTCTTCAGCGCTTAAGAACCACCATCCACCGCCCGTCGCCCCAGCGCCGGATCATCGGTGAAGAACGCATCGATGCCGGCCTGCAGATAGGCGCGGATCTCGGCCACCGACGCCTCCGGGTTACGCGCATTCTCCGCCCCCTGGCGCAATGCCGGCGGCAGGAACGGGTTTTCCGGGCGGAAGCTGTAGGCCACTACCTGCAGACCGGCCGCATGCGCGTCGCCGATCAACGCGGTAGGCGCAGCCAACTTGCCCTGTGCATCCAACGGCACCAGCGCGCGCCGTTCCACACCGATCGCATCGGCATAACCGGCGATATCACGCAGCCCAGCCGGCGTCATCATCTGTGCATAAGTCAGCTTGCCGCCGGCCAAGGCAACGTCGGCCGGCTTCCGGTCGCTGGAATCGAGCAGCTGCAACAGGCGGATATTGCTGTCCTTGCCGAGCTTGCCGCGGATCTGCCGCAGGTTGGCGGTTTCAAACGACTGCAACAGGATCGGCGCGACCTTGGTGTAGCTGTTGCCCTGCAGGCTGCTCAACAGCTTGTCCTCCATCGGCAGGCCGATGCTCTGGAAGTAGCTGCCGTGCTTGATCTCCGGGGCCAGGCCGATGCCGCGGTTGGCGCGGCCGGCCTGCTGCACCAGGAAGCTGATGATCTCGTCCAGGGTGGCAATGCGGAACTGGCCATCAAAGGCGGTGCCGCGGATCTGCGGCAGGCGCTCGCGCGCGTACAGCGTCTTCAGCTCGGCGACGGTGAAATCTTCGGTGAACCAGCCTTCGACCTGCTGCCCGTCGATCAGCTTGCGGGTGCGACGGCTGGCGAATTCGGGATGGCTGGCGACATCGGTGGTCGAGCCGATCTCGTTCTCGTGCCGGGCCAGCATCACCCCGTCCTTGCTCATCACCAGGTCCGGCTCGATGTAATCGGCACCGTCGCTGATGGCCTGTGCATAAGCGGCCAGGGTGTGCTCGGGCAGCAGTGCACTGGCACCACGGTGCGCGTACACCGAAACCTGGGGATAAGTCTGCGCGGCTGAGCTGTCCATTGCCCCGCAGCATGCCACGCCAACCCCCACCGCCATCAACCAGGCCCAACTTCGCACCGTCACTACTCCAATCGAAAACGAGGCGCGCAGCATGACGGCTGGATGTGACGCGCGGAAGAACATCGCGTCACTATTCGCGCTGCCATTGCCAGCCATCGGCGCTGGCGTGCAGGCGCGCGGTGATGCCGATGGCCTGCAGCAGCGCCTCGTCATGCGAGACCAGCAACAGGCTGCCCTGGTATTGGCGCAGCAGATCTTCCAAGGCCGCCAGCGCATCCAGGTCCAGGTGATTGCCGGGCTCGTCCAGCAACAACAGCTGGGCTGGTGGATCGGCATACAGCGCGCAGGCCAGGCCGGCTTTCAGCCGCTGCCCGCCGCTGAGCAGGCCAGAAGGCATCTGTACGTGGTTTGCATCCAGCCCAAGCAAGGCCAACCGGCTGCGCAGTTCGCCTTCGGCCATGGCCGGATTTCGCAGACGCAAGGCATCCAGCACGCTGCTGTGCGCGGGCAGCAGCTGCAGCTGCTGATCCAGCAAGGCGGCTGGCACCTGCACGCTCACCTCGCCAGCCAGCGCTGGCAGCTGTCCGGCCAACACTTTCAGCAATGTCGACTTACCCACACCATTGGCGCCAGTGATGGCGACACGTTCGCCACGGCGCAGGTTGAAGTCCAGCGCGCGCAGCGCCGGTGCCACATGCGGCAGCTGAAGCCCGCTGGAACGCACTACCCACTCCGGTCCGCTGGTTTGCACGCCTGGGACCAGCAACACCGGGGCGGCGGCTTCGCTGTCAGCCTGCGCCTCGCGCACCGCGTCATGCAGCTGCACCTGCCGTTGATCCAGTTGCGCGCGTGCCTTGCCCAGGCTGGCTTCGGCACGTTGGCGCTGCAGGCCAAGCAGGATCGGCGCTTGATTGGCATTGGCGGCCTCGCGATTGCCGCGCGCGCTGCGCTGCTCCAACCGCTGGCGTTGATCGCGCAAGGCCTGCTCGCCCTTGCGCCGTTCGTGTCGACGTTGCTGCAGCAAGGCCTCGGCAGCCGCGCGTTCGGCCGCGCGCGCCTGTGCATAAAAGGCATGGTTGCCGCCATAGCTGCGCAGCCCCTGCGGCGACAGTTCGACGATGCGCTCCACCTGTTGCAGCAGCAGGCGATCGTGGCTGACCAGGATCAGGCCCTGCTTTCTGGCCTGCAATCGCTCGGCAAGCCAACGCCGGCCAGCGTGATCAAGATGATTGCTGGGTTCGTCGAGAATCAGCCACTCCACCGGCTGCAGCAATGCACCCACCAAGGCGACGCGCATGCATTGCCCGCCACTGAGCTTATCCACAGGTGTATCGGCATCAACGCCGTGCAGGCCTGCATCAGCCAAGGCCTGCTGCAGGGTTTCACACAGGCTCCATTGCTCGCCAATCGCGTCGAAATCCGCTTGCAGCGTGCTTCCTGCTTCAATCCTGCGCAATGCATCCACACGCTTATCCACAGCCGCGAGCTCGGCTACGCGCTGTCCTGTTTGTGGTTGTACCTGCTGTGCGAGGTAGTAGGCCTCACCAATGCGACGGCAGTGCCCGACGCTGGGCTGGCGCAGCCCGGCCAGTATCTGCGCGAGCACGGATTTGCCCACGCCGTTGCGCCCGACCAGCCCGGTGGGCCGCTCATCGAACTGTGCGTTGAGGTTGGAGAACAGGCTGCGCCCATCGGGCGTGTGCCACGCGACGCCATCCAGCGTCACGGAAATTGAGTGTGTCATGCGGTATTCCATCGATGCCCGAAGCACCCGGCCGCCAGCGGCAGCAGGGACTGGTTGGGACCGTCATCAAGACGGTGACATCAATGGCGCATTGGACTGACTCCGTTGGCGGGGGGATCCCGTAACAGGGCCTAGCCTAACGGCGGCAAACAGAACTGTCAGTAACCGGCGGCGCGTTCTGGGCTGCGCCGCCGCTGCCGGTAAAGGCCTTGCTCAGGCCTGTGCCGCACGGTGGGTGGCGCACAGCTTGTTGCCGGCCGGATCGCGCAGATACGCCAGATAGAGCGGACCGAACGGGCTTTGCCGCGGTCCCGGCGGGTCTTCCACGCTTACGCCACCGTTGCCCACACCTGCCGCATGCCAGGCCTCCACCACCTCCGGCGAGGCGCAGCTGAAGCCAATGGTGCCGCCATTGGCATGGGTGGCCGGCTCGCCGTTGCGCGGATGGCCTACGATCAGCAGCGCGCCGCCATGGCGGTACACCACGTTGCCCTTGGGATCGACGAAGCCCGGCTTTGCGCCGAGCGTGGACAGCAGCGCGTCATAGAACGCCTTGGATGCCTCGATGTCATTGGCGCCAACCACGATGTGCGAAAACATCAACTACCTCCTGACTCTTGGATTGTCTGGCCGCTGCGGGCCATTGGTTCCACAGCGGCATCATTTGCCAATGCAGAAGCTCGAGAAGATTCTGCCCAGCAGATCGTCGGCGGTCATGCGGCCGGTGATTTCGCCGAGCGAGTCATGCGCAAGGCGCAGTTCCTCGGCGGCCAGCTCCAGCTGGTCGTAATGCAGTTGTCCGGCGGCGGCATCGAGATGTTCGCTGGCCAGGGCCAGCGCTTCGACGTGGCGCAGACGTGCGGAGAACTCGCCCTGCATGCCCTCGCCGGCACCGTGGCTGGCGATCTCGCGCAGGCGTGCGTGCAGCTGCTCCAGGCCTTGGCCGTTGGCGGCGGACAGGGCGATGCTGTCTTCGCCCAGCTCCTGCGGCCACTGCGCTAGCAGGTCGGACTTGTTGTAAATCCATAGCTGGCGCGCGGCCTGTGCGGCGGCGTCACCAATGGCTGCCCTGCCCGCTTCCGGGTCGCGGGCATCGAGCACGACGATGGCCAGGTCCGCCCGCTGCATCTCGGCACGGGCGCGGCGCATGCCCTCGCGTTCGATGGCGTCACCGCCTTCTCGCAGGCCAGCGGTGTCGACCAGTTCCAGCTCCAGGCCGTCGATGCGGATGGTCTCGCGCAAGGTGTCGCGGGTAGTGCCGGCGATATCGGTGACGATGGCGCGCTCACTGCCGGCCAATGCATTGAGCAGCGAGCTCTTGCCGGCATTGGGTGGGCCGATCAGCACCGCGTGCAGGCCATCGCGCAGCTTGCGGCCGCGCTCGGCGTCGATGCGCAGCTGGGCCAGCAAGGCCTTGGCCTGATCGATGCCGGCGCGCACCTGCGCGCCACCCAGCGTATCCAGCGGCTCGTCGGCGAAGTCGATGGCCGCTTCGACGTGGATGCGCAGCCGCACCAGTTGTTCGCCCACCTCTTCCACCCGGCGTGAGAACACCCCATCGAGCGAGCGCCGCGCGGCACGCGCGACGCGGACGTCGCCAGCAGAAATCAGATCGGCGATGGCTTCGGCCTGGGCCAGGTCGAGCTTGCCGTTGAGGAAGGCCCGCTCGCTGAACTCACCGGCGCGGGCCTGGCGCGCGCCCAGCTCGATGCAGCGGGCCAGCAGCTGGCGCAATACGACCGGGCTGCCATGCCCTTGCAGCTCCACCACGTCTTCGCCGGTAAAGCTGCGCGGGCCAGGGAAATACAAAGCGATGCCGTCGTCGATGACTTCGCCTGCGTCATCGCGGAATTTGGCGTAATGGGCGTGGCGCGGCTTGAGCTGTGGGCAACCCAGTGCAACTGCAATCCGCAGTGACTGCGGGCCGGAGACGCGCAGCATGCCGACACCGCCGGCAGCAGCGCCGCTGGCGATGGCAACAATGGTCTGGGCTGTAGACACGTCGCTCATGGTTTACAGCTTCTGCAGTTGTGCACGGGCCTGGGCAGCGCCGCTGCCTGGCGGCTGCAGTTCCAGGTAGGTGGTATAGGCCTGCTTGGCCTTGGGCTTGTCGCCGGCATTGAAGTAGGCGTCGCCAAGATTCAGATAGGCCACCGCGCGCGAAGGGTCGATCTTCAAGGTGTTCTCAAGCCACCGCGCAGCTTCGGCATAGCGTTGCTGGCGGTAGTAGACGAAGCCAAGATTGTTGGCGGCCTGTGCAAAATCCGGGCGCAGCTTCAGTGCTTCGGTGAACTGCACGGCGGCTTCGTCATAGCGCTTCTCGCGGTACAGCTGCAGGCCGCGGTCGTTGGCCTGCTGCGCGCGCTGGCGATCCGAGGTGGGTACCGCTGCCGGCACCACCAGGGTGCTCTTGCCGCCTTGCAGATCGGCAACGGTTACCGGCGCTTCGGTCTTGCCTGCAGGCTTTGCATCCTGCGCGGCATCGACACGGCTGTTGAGGGCGATGGCGTCAGCCGATAGCTGGCGGGTATCGGCGTTGAGGAATTCCTGGCTGTCCGGCACCTGGAACACGAACTCGCCGCCCTGCGAACCGGGCAGGCTGCCGAAGGCCGGGGTCTGCCGCGATACCGCCGACACCGCAGGCGCCACATACGCAGCCAACTCGGTGCCGGTGATCAGGCCATCACCATTGAGGTCGCCCTTGCCGGCCAGCGCCTGCAGCAGCACCCAGGTGAATACCGAGTGCCCGTTCGGGCCACTGTCGGCCACCTGCTGATCGGCGCCACCGGCCGTCAGCATCTGCCGCGCGCTGCGGCGTGCGTTCTCCCGCAGGAACGAAGAAGAACTACCGCCGCCGCGAGTCAGCCCAAGTCCGCTGTAACAGGCATCCATCACGAACAATACGTGCTTGGCCTGCATGCTCTCGGCGATGTTCTGGATGTCGGTCATCGCGATCGCGTCGGTGGCGAACTCATTCGGGTCCGAATCCACCGGAATGATGTAACCGAGGTCGCGGCCGGAGGCGAGCTGGCGGGTCGCGCCATGGCCGGCGAAGAACACGAACACGCGGTCATTCTTGCCGGTGCGCTCATCGGCCAGGCGGTCGTGGAAGGCGGCCAGGATGTTGTTGCGTGTGGCCTGCTGATTCTTCAGCACGATCACCTGCGAGGACGGGAAGCCGAATTGCCCGGTCAGCGTATCGGCGATGGATTGCGCGTCACGGCCGGCGTATTCGAGCTTCGGCCACTTGGCGTAGTCGTCGATGCCAATGACGATCGCCCACGATTTTTCGTAGCCGGTGGTGACGGTGGCATCGGCGACCGCGCCCTTGCGCGCGCGGCTGACGCTGAAGTCGCGGCCGTTCCAACCGGCGAACTGGTAGCCATCGGCGATCAGCTTGTCGAGGATCTGCGGCAGCGCTTTCACCGCGCGGTCGTGGATGTCATGGAACAGGATGATGCCGCGCTGTTCCTTCTGCACCTGGTCGACCACGCGCTGCACGATGGACTCGGGCACCGGATCGGCCCAGTCCATCGAGTCGATGTTCCACATGATGGATTTCAGCCCGGCTTCGTTGAGCAGCTGCAGGCCTTCGGCGTTGCGCGCGCCATACGGGAAGCGGAACAGCGGTGCGCGCTTGGCATCCACGCCCTTGAGCAAGGTATCGGTATCCAGCACCTGCTGACGCAGCGCATCGCCAGTGGTGCGCGAGAGCTGCGCGTGGGTCAGGCTGTGGTTGCCTACCGCATAGCCATGCTCCATCAGGCCGCGGCTGATGCCAGCCATCGGCCCGAGCTTGACCTTGCCGTCGGCCTCGACCGCGCCGAGGTTGCGGCCGACTTCAAAGAACACGCCCGGCACGTCGTAGCGCTGCAAGATGGCAACGACTTCATCGGTATAGGCCTTGTGCGGGCCGTCGTCGAAGGTCAGCACCACGGTTTTTGCGGGCAGGTCGCGGCCGAAGATTTCGCGGTCGCTGTCCTGCATCGACATCGGGTAGGGCTCGATCACGCCGAAGTCGCGCAGGATGGCGTCGCGCTTGTACAGCGTGTTGAGGTGGGCGACATAGTCGTCCCACTTCTCACGCTTGAGTTCGATCGCACGGGTGCGCTCGAAGCGGCTGAAAATGCGGGTAAGTTCCTGGTTGTAGTTGCGCTCGATTTCATCGAGCGCGTCCAGGTCTTCGCCGATGCGCTGGTGCAGCTTTACGGCTGGCAGCGAGGAGTCCGCGCCCACGCGCTGATGCAGTTCGCGCAGTACTTCGCGGAAAGCCAGACGATCTGCGTCGTAAAGCTCGGGCGAGGATTCGATGTAATCCAGCACTGTGCCCAGGGTGGCGAAGCGCTGCGGATTTGGATCACGCAGCAAGGCGTCGAACTGCGCGGCGATGGCCTGGCGCTGTTCCAGGCCGTCATGGAACAACTGCTGGCCGATGCGGCTGGAGGTCTGGCGGTCTGCTGGCGACTGCTGCGCCTCATCGGCCAACAGCACGACGATGCGGCGATGGCCGTCCAGTTGTTTCTGCAATGCAGTGAGCAGCGGTGCAGCTGCTGGGTTGGCCGCAGCCGCGGCCTGCGCGCTGGCCTGGGTTGGCGTCGCAGTGGCGGTCTCGTCCTTTTTGGAACAGCCGGCGACCGTCAGTGCGGCAATCAACAAAGCGGGCAAGGACAGGCGGCGCGACAACGGACGGGGCATGGCAGGCTCGGGGTGAAAGGGTGCAGCAGATGTGGTGATTCTAACGCCACAGGCGAAGAGGCCGGCTTGCGACGAAATGCCGCCCCTCTTTGTAGGAGCGGCGTAAGCCGCGAAGCCGATACTGCTGAAACCCGTCGCAGCTGTGCGATCTGAGGGTGTCCCTGCTTCGCGGCTGACGCCGCTCCTACAAACAGCCGAACGCCCTGTCTTGGCTCGGCCTCCCCCACATGCGAAAAGCCCGCCTTGCGGCGGGCTTTTGCTTACTTGGCTTCGATCACCTTGCTCGGCGCATCTTCGCCGTGCTTCTTGATCATCCACCACTGCTGCAGCAGGCTCAGGCCGCCGTTGACCACCCAGTACAGGACCAGGCCGGACGGCATGAAGGCCATCATCACGCCGAATACCAGCGGCATGAACTGCATCATCTTCTGCTGCATCGGGTCCATGCCCACAGCCGGGGTCAGCTTCTGGGTGAACCACATCACTGCGATGTTGATGATCGGCAGGATGAAGTACGGGTCACGTGCGGTCAGATCCTGGATCCAGCCCAGCCACGGCGCCTGACGCAGTTCCACCGACTCCACCAGCACCCAGTACAGGGCAAAGAAGATCGGCATCTGGATCAGCAGCGGCAGGCAGCCACCCAGCGGATTGATCTTCTCCTTCTTGTACAGCTCCATCATTGCGGTCTGGAACTTCTGCTTGTCGTCGCCGTAGCGCTCTTTCAGCTGCGCGATGCGCGGCTGGAACTTGCGCATCTTGGCCTGCGACTTGAACTGCGCATTGGCCAGCGGGAACAGCGCCATCTTCAGCAGGATCACCAGGCCGATGATGGACCAGCCCCAGTTGCCGATCAGCTTGTGCACCTGGTTCATCACCCAGAACAAGCCCTGGCCGATGATGGCCATGATCGAGAAGCGGCTGTAATCGACCACGCGGTCCAGGCCCTTCACGTCTTCCTTGGCGATCTGGTTGACCAGCTTCGGGCCCACCCACAGACGTGCCTCGGTGCTGACCTTCTGGCCCGGTGCCACGGTGAAGCCGGGGCCGCGGGTTTCGATCACATTGCGCGGGCCGTTCTGCGACAGCAGGTACAGCGCGGACTGGTCAGCCTGCGGAATCCAGGCGGTGAAGAAATGGTGCTGCAGCATCGCCACCCAGCCACCAGCGATGGTCTGGTTGATGGTGCCGTCTTCCAGGTAATCCTTGAACGCACGACGCTGGTAGCCATCCGCCGGGCTGAACCAGGTGGCGCCATTGAAGCTGAAGGAATCCGGGTTGGTCATGCCCTTGGTGATCACCGGCGGCACGCGGTCCAGCTTGCGGAACACATAGCCCTGCCACGGTGCGGCACCGGTGTTGACCACTTCGTCCTTCACGCTGATGGCGTAATCGCCACGCTTGAAGGTGTAGGTACGGTGGATGCTGACGCCATTCGGGCCGTTCCACACAAACGGCACCTGCACTTCGTTCTGGCCATCAGCCAGGGCGACGGTAGTGACACCCTGCACCGGCTGGAAGCCGTTCGCACCAGGCACCGGCGAGTTGTTCTGGCTGGCCCAGCCAGCGGTGGCGCTATACGGATGCGCCTTGTCTTCGGTCAGCAGCTGCACCGGCGGGCTGCCGGCGGCCTTGGTCTGCGGGAACTGCAGCAGATCGGCGTCAAGCACGCTGCGGCCGTCGAGCACCAGCTTCAGTACGTCGGTGGTGACGGTCACGCGCTGGGCGCTGGCGGCGGCTTCCATGCCTGGAGCAGCGGCGGCAACCGGCGGCTGGCCCGGCACGGTGGCCTGCGGCACGTCGGCGGTGGCCGGCGCATGCAGATCCACGTCATTGGCGCCCGGCACGGCCGGCTGGGTGGTGGCCACGGTTGCCGGATCCGGTGCGGCCTTTTCGCGACCCCATTCCATCCACAGCAGCACGGCTACCATCAGCCAGGCAAAAATCAGGAATACACGGGTCTGGTTCATCAGCAGGCAGGCTCGGCTCGACCGGAGGAGGTGTCCGGTACGTTCAAAGGAAGAGGGGCGGGTGCGCCCTCGTGCGGCGGCATTGTGCCGCCCGCAGCCACAACGGGCAATGCGCCGGAACGGCGCAGCAGGCGCTCGAACGCCTCACGGATCTGTTGATTACTGGCGGTCTTGGCCGCGGATCGGGCGACGATGACGTAATCGCCACCGCTCAGGCACGACCGTAGATGGCGTGTTGCATCCCGCAACACACGCTTGATACGGTTACGACCGACCGCACGCGTATCCACCTTGCGTGACACAGCCAGGCCGAGTCGAGCGGGGCTATCCCCTTTCAACCAGTGGAGTGTCATCAAGGGATCGGATACACGGCGGGCGCCGTTGAAGACCGTTGTATATTCGGCACGCGTACGAACCCGCGCAGAGCGAGGGAATCGCTTGCGCGGGCAAGTACTGATCACGATCGGTGTTGCGCTTGCCGCTTCACGCGGCAACGCAATCAAGCGCTGAGGACTTTGCGGCCCTTGGCGCGGCGACGCGACAGGATCTTGCGGCCGTCGGCGGTCTTCATACGAGCACGGAAACCGTGATCGCGCTTGCGCTTGAGGTTGCTGGGCTGGAACGTGCGCTTGGTGGCCATTGGGGCACCTGTATGAAGTGGACGGAAAGAACCGGAAATTCTATAGACCCTATCCGGGTCGCGTCAAGTCTTGCTTGACAAAGCTATCCACAGCCCGGTGTACATCTTGTGGATGAGCCTGTGAATAAATCCGGGACAAGCATTCCCGCATCGGGCCTGCGGTGGTAGTCTGGGCCATCCACTTTCCCCCTTCCGGCCTGTGGCCCGGCGGCTTTCTGCGCCCGGCTGGCAAGCCTTTGACGACTATTGCTGATGGATGCCTGGACACGTTGTCTCGAACGTCTGGAGGCGGAATTCCCGCCCGAAGATGTCCACACCTGGTTGAAGCCGCTGCAGGCCGACCAACGCGCTGACAGCCTCGTGCTGTACGCGCCCAATGCCTTTATCGTCGACCAGGTGCGCGAACGCTACCTGCCGCGCATCGGCGAACTGCTGACCCATTTCGCCGGTTTCGGCGAGGTGATCCTGGAAATCGGCTCGCGTCCGCGTGCGCCGGAGCCGGCCCCGCTGGTCGCCCCGAGCGCCAGCCATGTGCCGGCCGCGCCAGTGGTGCCGTTCAACGGCAACCTCGACGCCCACTACACCTTCACCAATTTCGTCGAAGGCCGCAGCAACCAGCTCGGTTTGGCGGCGGCATTCCAGGCGGCGCAAAAGCCGGGTGATCGTGCGCATAACCCCCTGCTGCTGTACGGCGGCACCGGCCTAGGTAAAACCCACCTGATGCTGGCGGCCGGCAATGCCATGCGCCAGGCCAATCCGGCGGCAAAAGTGCTGTACCTGCGTTCGGAACAGTTCTTCAGCGCGATGATCCGTGCGCTGCAGGAAAAGTCCATGGACCAGTTCAAGCGTCAGTTCCAGCAGGTCGATGCGCTGTTGATCGATGACATCCAGTTCTTCGCCGGCAAGGACCGCACCCAGGAAGAGTTTTTCCACACCTTCAACGCCTTGTTCGACGGCAAGCAGCAGATCATCCTGACCTGCGACCGCTACCCGCGCGAAGTGGAAGGCCTGGAAGCCCGCCTGAAGTCGCGTCTGGCCTGGGGTTTGTCGGTTGCCATCGAGCCGCCTGATTTTGAAACCCGTGCCGCCATCGTGCTGGCCAAGGCCCGCGAACGCGGCGCCGAGATTCCGGACGACGTGGCGTTCCTGATCGCCAAGAAGATGCGCTCCAACGTGCGCGATCTGGAAGGTGCACTCAATACGTTGACCGCCCGCGCCAATTTCACCGGCCGCGCGATCACCACCGAGTTTGCCCAGGAAACCCTGCGCGATCTGCTGCGTGCCCAGCAACAAGCCATCAGCATCCCCAATATCCAGAAAACGGTTGCCGACTACTACGGCCTGCAGATCAAGGATCTGTTGTCCAAGCGGCGCACCCGTTCACTGGCCCGTCCGCGCCAGGTCGCCATGGCGCTGACCAAGGAACTGACCGAACACAGCCTGCCGGAAATCGGCGATGCGTTTGCCGGCCGCGACCACACCACGGTGCTGCACGCCTGCCGCCAGATCCGCACGTTGATGGAAACCGACGGCAAGCTGCGCGAAGACTGGGAAAAGCTGATCCGCAAGCTCAGCGAGTAAGCCCCGGGGCTGCCCTGTTGGAACGCTCATCGATGAAACAGGTGGGAAAACCATTGGGGCAGCGAGGTCTGGGCTGGAAGTGGAGCGAATGATGCACCGACGCCACTGCGGCGTCATCGCACAAAACGGTGCATGATTCGGGGGCAGGTTTTGGAGAAGTTGTGGATAAAATTGGTCGGCAAATCCGCGTCAAAATTATCCACAGGTTCACCCACCTGCTCAGTGGTAGTAATACATGGGTTTCAGCTTCAATAAAACATTTAAAAACAAACACTTAGGTGTGTTTTAAGCCAAATCTGGCTCTACCAGCACCACCAAGCTTTTGATTTAATCCACATCTTTTAAAAGCATAGGGGCACGAAACCACATGCGTTTCACACTGCAGCGCGAAGCCTTTCTCAAGCCGTTGGCCCAGGTCGTCAACGTGGTTGAACGCCGCCAGACCCTGCCGGTTCTGGCCAATTTCCTCGTCCAGGTTCAGGGCGGCCAGCTTTCGCTGACCGGTACCGACCTGGAAGTCGAAATGGTCTCCCGCATCGCGGTCGAAGATGCCCAGGACGGCGAAACCACGATCCCGGCGCGTAAGTTGTTCGAAATCATCCGTGCCCTGCCCGACGGCAGCCGCATCACGGTTTCGCAGACCGGCGACAAGATCACCGTCCAGGCCGGACGCAGCCGCTTCACCCTGGCGACCCTGCCGGCGAATGACTTCCCGTCAGTTGACGAAGTTGAAGCCACCGAGCGCGTCGTCGTGCCGGAAGCAGCGTTGAAGGAACTGATCGAGCGCACTGCGTTCGCAATGGCGCAGCAGGACGTGCGCTATTACCTCAACGGCCTGCTGTTTGACCTGCGCGACAGCATCCTGCGCTGCGTTGCAACCGACGGGCACCGCCTGGCGCTGTGCGAAACCGCGCTGGAAAACGATAACGGCGCCAAGCGTCAGATCATCGTGCCGCGCAAGGGCGTGACCGAATTGCAGCGTCTGCTGGAAGGCGGCGAGCGCGAGGTTGAGCTGGAAGTCGGTCGCAGCCATGTGCGCATGAAGCGCGACGATGTCACCTTCACCTCGAAGCTGATCGACGGCCGTTTCCCAGATTACGAAGCAGTGATTCCGATCGGCGCCGACCGCGAAGTGAAGGTTGAGCGCGAAACCCTGCGTGCTTCGCTGCAGCGTGCGGCAATTCTCTCCAACGAGAAGTACCGCGGCGTTCGCGTCGAAGTCACCCCGGGCCAGCTGAAAATCAGCGCGCACAACCCGGAGCAGGAAGAAGCCCAGGAAGAAATCGAAGCCGATACCGTGGTCAGCGATCTGGCCATCGGCTTCAACGTGAACTACCTGCTCGACGCCCTGTCGGCGCTGCGCGATGAGCATGTTGTCATCCAGCTGCGTGATTCCAACTCCTCGGCTCTGGTGCGTGAAGCCAGCAGCGAGAAGTCGCGTCACGTGGTGATGCCGCTGCGGCTCTGACCTGCAGGTTCCACGTGGAACACGAAGAAGCCCGGCTCAGTGCCGGGCTTTTTTTTGCCTGGTTTCCGCGATCTGATCAGGGTTCCACGTGGAACAGCTTTGTCAGCCGAAATTCGCGGACTTATGGATGTTGACTGGAGTCCAATTGCGGGGTTTTCGGAGAGCAGTGGCAGGGGCGCCGTGGATCCGCGTTCTTTAGCCAGATTGGCGAGTTGAGGGAAGTCTTCGGTGCCGTACATGGATCGGGGCAGTACGTGTGCCGATTGCCGGAGCTCGCTGGGTTTTCCGATTCAGGGCTCTATGCGTAGGCAGTGGTACTCCCGCTTCGTTTGGTTGGGCTTGGCTGAGCCCAGTACTCCAGCACTGGTGAAGACCTTCGATGCTTGGATTTTGTCCCTGCCCAAGCGGGCTCGCAGTAGATCAGCAAGACCTACCGCCGACTGCACTGCGGTTTCCTGCGAGGTGCCGGCGCTTTGATTCACTGAAACTCTGGTGACGCGCCGAAGTGCCGCCTACCAGGGCCTGCGCCAGCTTTCGATTCGCCATTGATTCCGTGAAATCCGCGTGCAATCCCCGCGAGAGGCAATCAGATTTGAAGAAATCTGCCCCTGTTCCATGTGGAAGCTCCCAGGGCAGAAGGGCGAGTTGAAGGTGCGGTCTCAGTCTGTTGCGAATTTCTTGAAATCTGAAACCCGCAGCGGTATCTCGGCCCACAGATTTCAAGAAATCACAGGGCTTGGTTTTGGCCCTTCCTGGCTGCCGGTTTTCTCAGCTCTATGCTTTAAATCTGAGAATAAATCAAAAGCTTGGTGGTGATGGTAGGAGCAGATTTTATGTAAAACTAGCTTAAGTTATTGTTTTAAATAGCCTTATTAGACTCGAAACCCCCTGTAAAAGTGCCCTTCTAGCCTGTGGATATCTGTGGATAAGCCTGAAGAGGGCTTCAAAGGCCAATCTTATCCACAGATTGCCCCACTTATGCACAGGGTTTGTACCCCGAGCTATACAGCCGGAAAAAAGCCAGCGAATTTCGTGAAATCTGCAGTAGCGGTGCCCACATCACCGCTCAGATTTGAAGAAATCCTGGGATGTTCCACGTGGCATCTGTATGCGCCGGCAGCTGGCAGTCGACGGAACTGTTCAAACAGGGCGGATGCTTTAAGCTGCGCATGGCCAGCCACGGACTGCGTGGCGGCGTCATGCTTTCTTTCGAGCGTCAATGCATATCGTCCGTGTTGCCTTGAACCGCGTGCGTCGGTTCGATTCGGTGGAACTGGCTCCCCGCCCTGGCATAAACCTGATTACCGGCGCCAATGGCGCGGGCAAGACCAGCGTGCTCGAAGCCCTGCACCTGATGGCCTATGGCCGCAGCTTCCGAGGTCGCGTTCGCGATGGCCTGGTGCAGAAAGGCGCTGAGAATCTGGATGTTTTTGTCGAATGGCAGGAGCGCAGCGACGCAGAACTGGGCGTTTCTACCCGCCGCGCAGGCCTGCGCCACAGCGGACAGGCCTGGAAAGGCCGTCTGGACGGTGAAGATGTGGCGCAACTGGGCAATCTCTGTGCTGCGCTGGCCGTGGTGACCTTCGAACCGGGCAGCCATGCCTTGGTCAGTGGCGGCAGTGAACCCCGCCGGCGCTTCATCGATTGGGGATTGTTCCACGTGGAACCTGACTTCCTTCCCCTATGGCGGCGTTACACACGGGCCTTGAAGCAGCGCAACGCGCTGTTGAAGATGGGCGCGCCCGGGAAACAGTTGGATGCCTGGGATTGGGAGCTGGCTGAAGCCGGAACTCCCCTCACCTCACGTCGCCAGCACTATCTGGAACGCCTGCAGGAGCGGGCGGTCGCAATTGCTGCAGATCTTGCACCTGGGCTGCAATTGAGTGCCTTGGAACTGCAGCCGGGCTGGCGTCGGCACGAAATGTCGCTGGGCGATGCTCTGTTGCTGGCCCGTGAGCGCGACCGTAGCGCAGGCTATACCTCGGTGGGGCCGCACCGGGCCGACTGGAGTGTTGGTTTCACGCAGATCCCTGGCCGTGATGCTCTATCGCGCGGGCAAGCCAAGCTCACTGCCCTGGCCTGTTTGTTGGGTCAGGCAGACGATTACGCCAGTCAGCGCGGCGAATGGCCGGTAATTGCCCTGGATGACCTTGGCTCGGAGCTGGACCGCAATCACCAGCAGCGCGTTCTGCAATTCCTGGCTGCAACACCTGCGCAGATCTTCATCACGGCAACCGAAACACCGGCCGCACTGGAAGCAGAACTGCAGCCGGCGGCTGTGTTCCACGTGGAACATGGCACCATCAATGCGGTGATCTGAGCCTTCAGGGCGGAAATTCCCCCGGCAGGTATAATCGGAACGTCATCCCCTATCTCTCATGCCCGTTCCACGGAAAGGCGCATGACCTGCGGAGCCTACGGCAAGCGCAATGAGCGAAGAACAGAACACCCCGGTCAACAACGGCAATTACGACGCCAACAGCATCACCGCATTGGAAGGCTTGGAGGCTGTTCGCAAGCGTCCCGGTATGTACATCGGCGACGTCCATGACGGCACTGGCCTGCACCACATGGTGTTCGAGGTTGTCGACAACTCCATCGACGAAGCCCTCGCCGGTCATGCCGACAACGTGCTGGTCACCATCCATGCCGATGGTTCCGTATCCGTGGCCGATAACGGCCGTGGCATCCCGGTGGGCAAGCATGCGCAGATGAGCCAGAAGCTCGACCGCGAAGTCTCCGCTGCCGAAGTGGTGATGACGGTCCTGCATGCCGGCGGCAAGTTCGACGACAACAGCTACAAAGTTTCCGGCGGCCTGCATGGCGTTGGCGTCAGTGTGGTCAACGCCCTGTCGCAGAAACTGATGCTGGATATCTACCAGGGCGGTTTCCACTACCAGCAGGAATACGCTGACGGTGCCGCGGTAACTCCTCTGAAGCAGCTGGAAACCAGTGACCGTCGCGGTACGGTGCTGCGCTTCTGGCCGTCGGTTGTGGCGTTCCACGGCAATGTGGAATTCCATTACGAAATTCTTGCCCGTCGTCTGCGTGAGCTGTCGTTCCTGAACTCCGGCGTCAACATCACCTTGGTGGATGAGCGCGGCGAAGGCCGTCGCGACGACTACCACTACGAAGGCGGCATCAAGAGCTTCGTGGAACACCTGGCGCAGGTGAAGACCCCGCTGCATCCGAACGTGATCGCGGTAACCGGCGAAGCCAACGGCATCGTGGTCGAAGTTGCGCTGCAGTGGACCGATTCCTACCAGGAAACGATGTACTGCTTCACCAACAATATTCCGCAGAAGGATGGCGGCACCCACCTTGCCGGCTTCCGCGCGGCGTTGACCCGCACGCTCAACAACTACATCGAGCAGAGCGGCATCGCCAAGCAGGCCAAGATCAGCTTCACCGGCGATGACATGCGCGAAGGCATGATCGCGGTGTTGTCGGTGAAGGTGCCGGACCCAAGCTTCTCCAGCCAGACCAAGGAAAAGCTGGTCAGCTCCGACGTCAAGCCGGCGGTGGAAAGCACCTTCGGCGCCAAGCTCGAAGAGTTCCTGCAGGAAAACCCCAACGAAGCCAAGGCCATTGCCGGCAAGATCGTCGATGCGGCCCGTGCCCGCGAAGCCGCGCGCAAGGCGCGCGATCTGACCCGCCGCAAGGGCGCGCTGGACATCGCTGGCCTGCCGGGCAAGCTGGCCGATTGCCAGGAAAAAGATCCGGCGCTGTCCGAACTGTTCATCGTCGAGGGTGACTCGGCAGGTGGCTCGGCCAAGCAGGGCCGCAACCGCAAGAACCAGGCGGTGCTGCCGCTGCGCGGCAAGATCCTCAACGTGGAACGTGCCCGCTTCGATCGCATGCTGGCCTCGGACCAGGTAGGCACGCTGATCACCGCGTTGGGCACCGGTATTGGCCGCGATGAATACAACCCGGACAAGCTGCGTTACCACAAGATCATCATCATGACCGACGCCGACGTCGACGGCGCGCACATCCGTACGCTGCTGTTGACCTTCTTCTACCGGCAGATGCCGGAGCTGATCGAGCGTGGTTTTGTGTATATCGGGTTGCCGCCGCTGTACAAGATCAAGCAGGGCAAGACCGAGCTGTACCTGAAGGATGACCCGGCGTTGGATGCCTATCTGGCCAACAACGCGGTGGAAAACGCGGCGCTGATTCCTGCCGTCGGCGAGCCGCCGATTGAAGGCGTTGCGCTTGAAAAGCTGTTGATGACCTATGCCGCGGCGCAGGAAACCATCAACCGCAACGCGCACCGCTACGACCGCAGCCTGCTGGAAGCGCTGGTCGATTTCACCCCGATGGATCTTGAGCACCTGCGTAGCGCCGGCGAAAACGAAGGCCTGGATGCCTTGGCCAAGCGTCTGAACCAGGGCAGCCTTGGCACGCCGCGTTTCAGCCTGGTCCTGCAGGAACCGAACGAGCAGCGTCCGGCTGCGGTGCTGGTTACCCGCCGTCACATGGGTGAGGAACACACCCAGGTGCTGCCGCTGGCTGCATTTGAATCCGGCGAACTGCGTCAGCTGCACCAGGCTTCGCAGCTGTTGCATGGCCTGGTGCGCGAAGGCGCCACCATCAACCGTGGCAACAAGTCCTCGGAGATCACTGGTTTTGCACAGGCACAGGCCTGGTTGATGGAAGAGGCCAAGAGGGGCCGCATGATCCAGCGCTTCAAGGGCCTGGGTGAAATGAATCCGGAACAGCTGTGGGATACCACGGTGAACCCGGATACCCGGCGCCTGCTGCAGGTTCGTATCGAAGACGCGGTGGAAGCCGACCAGATCTTCAGCACCTTGATGGGCGACGTGGTGGAACCGCGCCGCGACTTCATCGAGAGCAATGCGCTGAAGGTCATGAATCTGGATATCTGATCCAGCGCAACCGCCAGTGTGGGGGGCCCGAAAGGGGGCCCCATTTTATAACAGCCCCCGCCCCCCGGCCGGGGGTGGCCCCCACCCCCCCGACCCCGTGCCGCCGGGTGCGGGCCAACCGGCACCCCCCGGTCGG
>NZ_JBRREH010000053.1:0-32806 GCF_056760175.1 Stenotrophomonas sp. STEN021
TAAATTCCGGTGTGTGTGTGGGGTGACGGGGGTAACTGGGGGGGGTGGCGCTGTGCTGCCATCATGGGGGCATTCAAGCTGGTCACGGTGTTAGTTAATTATGTCGACGGCCACCCGCCAGTGGGGGGGGGGCCTTCTTCAGCTGATCAAGGAAGACACATGAACACGCTCAAGCAACTGCGGAGTAAACCCGGGCGCCTTACGGTGGCTGGTCTGGAAGTCGGCCATCAAGCAGCCGTACTGGACAATATCCTTGCACTGCTGGACTCCTGTTCTACCTGCATCGACGACTACACCCCGATGCTCGCGGCCGCAGCCGCTGCTGGCGAATTTCAGATGCTGGCCGCCTTGCTGTTAAGCAGCCTCGACGACGAGTCGCTAACCGGCAGTGGCGCCTATCAGGCCGAAGATCAGATCGAGGTATGCCGCGATGAAATCAAGACCATTCTGCTGGTCAAGGTGCCTGAGATGGACTTGCGGCTCAGCCGCGCGGGGTCCCGCGGTGGCCGCCAATTCGTCAGAGCACATTTGGGTCTGCTGCCCAACGATGCCAGCTTTCTGTTCCTCGGAGACGGCGCCATGGAGCTCCGTCACCTGCAGGTTGTACCGGAATCGGCGGGCGAACGCTTGGAGGACCGGGGTGTCGTCAGGTACACCAGCGGTGATGTCATGACCCTACGCCGGGACAAGGACGCGTTCGATACGATATCTGTGAGCGGAACAATCTGGCTGTTACAGCTGGTAATAAACGAGCACTCCGATCTGGTTTATCACTACGATCGCGACTCGCTACAGCGCAGCGGCGTGTCTTCGGCGAATTTCCATGCCAGCCGTATGGAGTTCGCAATAGATATCTTCAAACACTTCCCTGTAGAGGGAACGCTGGACATGCTGGAACACATTTACGAATCCAGCCGTTTCTATTTCGTTCGCTGGAAGGCCGTGCAGGCGATGCTGCTTATGAACCTTCAGCGCGGCACCTGTGTGCTCATGCGCGCTAATTCGGACGAACACCCTCAGATTCGCTTAGCGGCCGATCGCACGATCCAGAACCTGCGCCTGCACGGGCATATTCAAGGAGCGCAGTAATGGCATTTTCCTGGGACCTGGAAACTGAAGAGTCGATTACGCTCGGTGACCTTGTCGAATTTCTTGATGCGCAAGGCGGCAGCGTTCTCGTTGGTGATCTTGATGCAGCAGCATTGATGCTGCGCAAGCTCTACAACAATCGTACATTCCTGTCCGAAACGCTGCTCTGGCAGCTGGCCAACCCGGCGGCGTTCTACACCATGAATCCGTACACGCCACAAGTATTCATGCTCCATCGCAGCGAACACTACTTCATCCGCGCTGCGATCTGGACGCCGCCGACGGGACGTAATGGTGAGGAGATTTTCTTCTATGAAGATCCACACGATCACAACTTCGCTCTACTGACGTTGGGCTACGAAGGCCCTGGCTACGAAACGGTGCTATTCGAGTACGATCATAAGAGCGTTGCGGGCTACGTTGGTGAAGAAGTTGATGTCCGCTTCCTGGAGCGCACGCGCCTGCTGCGTGGCCGGGTGATGTTCTACAGGGGCAGCAAGGACATCCATGTTCAGTTCCCTTCCGAGGACCTGTCCATTTCCATCAACATCGTCGTACCGCAGATGCATATGAACCAGCAGTACTCCTTCGATATGGACCTGGCGCCGGAGAACACCCGGGCGATCATTCGCGAAAACCTGGTGTTCCACACTCCTACGGTGATCAGTCGGCTGGCACACGATATGGGTGTGCCGGATGTGTCCGCCACGCTTCGCGATTACGTCGCTTCCAACGGCGATATCACCGCGCAGCGTAGTGCTGATGCTTTCATCAGGGAACTGGAAGGCGAAGCACGGGATACCGCATGACGCTGACTCAGGCATGCTCCCATGCAGGACTCTGCGGTGCTGAAGCCGTAAGGGTTGAAGACCTGCACAAGGACTTCCCAGGCCATCGGAATGCCTTGGCAGATATGTCGTTGACCGTGCGGCGAGCTGAGTCGGTTGCCATCGTAGGCCCCAATGGCTCGGGAAAATCCACTCTGTTCAAAACCATCGTGGGCCTGGTCGAGCCCACCCGGGGTCAGGTATGGCTACTAGGGAGGCCATTGGTGGGCGCAGGGCGGCGCGTTCTGGACCGCGCCGGAATTCTGCTGGAAGGGCGGGCGAATATTTACGAACGGCTGAGCATCCAGGAAAACTGTGATTATGCGTTCCGTCTGCGTGGCAAGCGGGTCGACCGGTCCTACATGCGCGCCGTGGCCGACCGGCTAGGTTTGACCGCACTGCAGCGACCGGTACGCCGGCTGTCCACGGGCAATCGCCAACGCGCCTCCCTGTTGTGTGCGTTGGTACACCGGCCTGATCTGATCATGCTCGACGAACCAACGTTGGGGCTTGATTCTGAAAGCATCCTTGCCCTGCAAGCGCTGCTGAAGGACGAACAGCGGCGCGGTGCCAGTTTGATCACCATTTCTCATGACGCCGGCTTCGTTGCGGCTACCGCAGAACGTGTAGTTGGCATGGAGGCCGGGCGCTGCGCGTTTGAACGTACTGGTTCTGCTGCCACGACCGCTATCGAACAGTTCCGCCTCACGGTGGAAGCCAACAACCCACTGCCCTCTTCCGTCATTTCAGGGCTCGCCTGCCACGATACCTTCGCCGGACAGTTGAACCAGTTGCAGGCGCTATCACGGCTCTACCCAGATCTGCGCCATGCCAGCATAACGGCGGTGACGATGGCTGATGCGGCGTTGACTGGAAAGACCGAGGATGTGCCATGACACTGCTGCGACTGTGTCAAGCAGAGGCCTTTCTGCACCTGCATCGGCAGCGTCGCTATGCCTTCGAGTTGGCGGTCAGCTCGCTGGTCCTGCTGGGTGCTTTCGCGGGGCTCGCCTATGGCATTGCTTGGCTTCCCGCTGCGGATTTCCTGCCGGCGCAGTCGTCGCTGGCACTGGGATTTGTACTTTGGAGTTTCGCAAGCGCAGCGTACAGCGGCGTGGCCGTCGAGACCGTAGGCGAGATCCATGGGCGCACGCTGGAGCAACTCTGCGTAGTGGCGCGCCCACTGCCCGTGGTACTGATCGTGCGCGGTGGCCTGCAGATCGTCGGCGCGGCGGTGGAAACGCTGGTGTTGCTGCATGTGACATTCTGGATTGTCGGATGTACGGTCGATGTTGCGATTGCCCCACTGATCACGATTCTGCTCGTGGCGGCGCCCTCTTTGGTCGGCCTTGGCTTGATCGTGAGTGGGCTGAGTGTTCTGTTCAAACAGGCTGAATCAGTCAACGCACTGATGCTGCTCGGAGTCGTTGCACTGGTGAGCGTCCCGGCCTATCCGGCGAGCGTGCTGGCAATCCTTCCCTTCAGTCACGCTGCTGCTTGGATAGTTGCCGAACAGGGTGCGCTAGCCTTGGGGGGGCAGTGGCCGCGCCTGCTGTTTGTGGCAGGCAATGCCGCGGTGTACCTGGGTGTTGGAGTGACTGTGTTTGGTATCTGCTACCGCGTAGCCCGACGACGCGGAACGCTGGGCCACGCTTGAATCAAATCTGCTGATCCTAGCTAGAACTCCCGAGCCAATTTCATGCGTGGCGCCGAAGTGCATGTGAGCGTGCCTGCTATCCGCTTCAAGCTGGCGAGAAAACGCTAGAGCTTCAGCGCGTCACGCCAGCAATCGCGATGGTTGGACTGCAGGAAATTCATCGAGCCGCTACCGCCGAATAGGCCATCGCTGCAGGGCGAGTTGTTCTAGCGGGATCTTGTTTTCCACAAACCGCTAGGTGTGTAGAGTGATGCGACCAAACGAGACTATTGTCGTAGTGCGCCAGTTGCGACGTCGCTAAGTTGGCTCTCAGTAGAGCAGGAGAGCGACATGTTAAAGAAGAACGCAGATTCAAAGAGTGTCTTCGGTGTTTCAGATTCGTCGAAGCGTCAGTTCTTGGCGAGTCTTGCATGGGGGTGGTGGTTGGTCTGGGGATGGCAAGGTTGATCAGGCTCTTTGGTTAGCTGTGCCTGCCGTAGCGATGGTGCGTAGCCAAGCTTGGAGGAACGAAGGCGAGTTTGTGGGAGCGGCGGAAGCCGCGAAGCCGACAGCAATGAAACTGCAGGCATCTTCGTACCAGGTCGATTGCGAGTTTCGCGGCTTACGCCGCTCCCACAAGGGATTGCTCGGAAAGCTCCAGGGGAGCATGGCTCCGCTCTACGGGTAGTGCGTTACGCTGTTGCCTGAATTTTGTGGGCCAAGAAACCATGCGCAGGCAATACCATTTCCGTCAGAGCGAGGCAGGTTTGTTGGCCTGGGACGTGCATCATTTGATCGCACTGAGTCGTGACCTTCCGGTTTCCTGCATCGCGCTATCAGCGGTCGCCGAGCTGGACGAAGCCTATTGGTGGGATGCCGACTCACCGCCCCAACATGCAGGCAGGTCATCGAACACATGCAGTTGGTGGAAGCAGCGGACCTGCAGTATCCGATCATCCTCTGCCCGCAGGGACGGGTGATGGATGGCATGCATCGTGTAGCCAAGGCATTGCTGCTGGGGAAGAGTGAGATAGCAGCGGTATTTTTGCCGGAGCTGCCTTCGCCGGATCATGTTGGCGTTGATCCGGACGATCTCTGCTACGACGAGATATGAGGCGAGCACATCTATCAGTCCCCACCGCCATCACCACCGCCGTCGTCGCAGGGGGCAACATCACTGCAATGACTTCCACCGGCGATGTGATTGCCAAGGATATCGCCGACCATCATGCCGGCATCAGTTGCCTGGCTGCGTGCAGCGGCAGGCGGCATGGATGTGGCAAATGCCAGGCAGAGCACGGCGCCGATGACCGGCAACATCCATATCAGGGTGACCTGCAGGAAGCGTTGGGTGTTGGTCAGCTGCTTGTTACGGAACACGAAGAAGCTTGCGGTCAGATTGAGCACTACCAGCAACAGGCCGAGGAACAGCATCCATTTCATATCATGTGCCTCTGGCGTGCTGCTGCAGATCGACGAAACAGAAAAAGCTACCTCGCACGCAATCTCTGTCTCCAGACGTCATCGAGCTAGTCCTCGATCGCCTGTTGGGATTCGAGCAGCAACAGCGGATTGCCGAACCCAGCGTTTTTGTCCAAGGTAACTACCAGCGTCAGCGGAGTCGCTGACATCACCACGCTGGGGCGAGCACGGTAAGTGAGATGATGCTCCGCTGGTGAGAGATGGGTCTCGGGTGCGGTAACGCGCACGCTGTCGCCATTGATCGTGGCACCGATCATCGTGTCGCCCCAACTGTTCTCCCGCTCAGGCTCGAAGTAGTACGCCACGCCATCCCCTGGTGACGTGGCCCAGGCGACCGCATCGCCCGTATCCTCCTGCTCGGGTGGTGCGTCAAGCCAAACCGTCATGTTGACCATGTCGAAGGCGGGCAGGCCCAGTGGTGGGAGAACTGCAAAACTGCCGTCTGGCTGCGGATGGATTTCGATTGTGAAGTTGCCCGCGGTTACTGGCTCGATAAGGCCGTCGTAGTCGCGGATTGCGGCCTCGATCTGCGACAGCGTTCCCTGCTTGACCAGAATCATCCCTTCAGTGGGCTCGAAAGCGGCAATCTGGGTGTCCCGCATTGCTTGGTTTGCCTCACAGGCGCTGATGGAGGACGCAATCAGCAGTAGAAACAGGGGGCGCATGCGCATGGGCTTCCTTTGCAAAAGTGAATTCCGTTTTTCAGCCAGTGCTGTCATACAACCGCTGCGCCGACTGGAACAAGATCCAACTCGTCGCAATGACCTTGTCTCCACCCTGCGGCCGATTGCCACGATGGGTGTGGGTGAACGCGGTCGGTGCGATCAACAGGCTGCCAGTACGCGGCACCACCTTGCGTTGCTGGAACAGGAACTCGGTCTCGCCTTCCTCGAAGCCGTCATTGAGGTAGAGCGTCCACAGCAGATGCCGGTGCAGCGTTTCGCCGCCGGGGTCGCGTGGGAACAGCTCGCAGTGCCAGTAGGGATAGCCACCCTCGCCCGCCGTATACCACTGCAGGTTGATTGCGCCAGGACGCAGGCAGGTGCGGGCGAGTTCGGATAGCGCGGCGTCGTCCATGGCGGGGAAATCCTCCGCGCTCAGTCGTCGCGCCTGGCCTTCCGCATCGGGCACCTGCAGCATCAATGGTGAAATAAGAACCTGTGGATAACGCCGCAGGTAATGCAGCATGCCGTTGAACACCGCCTGCTGCAGGCGCTGCTCTACATCGCGCCAGCCCTCGTTGCCGCTGATGCGCAGGTCGTGGCTGCGTTTGAGCTCGGGGAATACGCCACCGCCGACCTGACCGGGTTTGAGCTGGGTGCTGCGGCGCAGGCGTTCGACGATGGTGGCGCAATCGGCGGCGGTCAGTGCGTTGTCGTAGACCTCGATGAAGTCGGGCACGCTCATTGCGTGGCCTCTGCAAGCCGCGAGGAATGCGAGGCCAGCATCTGCCATTGGCCGTCGCGCAGCAGCCAGACGCGGGTGAAGCGGAACCTGCCTTCCCAGGGTTTGCCGTCGCTGATGGCGGCCTGCACGCTGGTACCGGTGATCACAGCGGTGTCGCCATGCAGGCGGACCTGCACGTCTTCGTTGTCGATGCGGGTGTTGCGGCGCTGACGGGTTGCCAGCTCATGCAGGTAGTCGGCCTTGCGTTGTACGCGGCCGTCGGAATGGGTGAGCAGCCAGTCGTCGGCCAGCAAGGGAGCGAGTGCTTTGGCGTCACCTTGCAGGCGCAGCTGATTCCATGCCGTATCGGCTTGTTCCAGCGTTGCCAGTGTTTGTGCCCAGGCCCAGCCGGGAAGCAGCAACAACAGCAGGATCAATCTGCGCATCGACGGTATCTCCGGAGAGCTAGTGTCGATGGTGGCGCGAACCGCCCTGCATGGGTAGTGCCGAGCCATGCTCGGCAGGGGCTTTCCCGGCAATGCCTGAAAGGCCTCAAAAACCGACCCCTCCCCAACTCTCCCCTTGCCTGCGGCAAAGGGAGGGGGCAGAAGCGTAGTGCCGAGCCATGCTCGGCAGGGGCTTTCCCGGTAATGCCTGAAAGGCCTCAAAAGCCAACCCCTCCCCAACCCTCCCCTTACCTGCGGCAAAGGGAGGGGGCAGAAGCTCAGCCCTGCAGGTCGTGCTCGCGGTGGTAGCGGGTGGCTTCGGCGACTTCGTTCTTCGAGCCGAGGAACACCGGTACGCGCTGGTGCAGCTGGGTCGGGGCGATGTCGAGGATGCGCTCGCGGCCATCGGTGGCGGCGCCGCCGGCCTGCTCGACCAGCAGCGACATGGGATTGGCTTCGTACATCAGGCGCAGCTTGCCTGCCTTGGACGGGTCCTTCTTGTCCCACGGGTAGATGAAGATGCCGCCGCGGGTCAGGATGCGATGCACGTCGGCCACCATCGAGGCGATCCAGCGCATGTTGAAGTCCTTGCTGCGTACGCCGTCCTTGCCGGCCAGCAGATCGGCGACGTAGCCCTGCATCGGCGCTTCCCAGTGGCGCTGGTTGGACATGTTGATGGCGAACTCCTTGGTGTCCGCCGGCACCTGCATGCCGCGCTGGGTCAGCACGAACTCGCCGGTTTCGCGGTCCAGGGTGAAGGCATGGGTGCCATGGCCCACGGTCAGGATCAGCATGGTGCTGGGCCCGTAGATGCAGTAACCGGCCGCTACCTGCTGGGTACCAGGCTGCAGGAAGTGCTCGTCGCCCGGCTTATCCACACCCTTGGGCGAGCGCAGCACCGAGAAGATGGTGCCAACCGAGACGTTGACGTCGATGTTGGAGCTGCCGTCCAGCGGATCGAACAGCAGCAGGAAATCGCCCAGCGGGTATTCCGACGGCACCGGTTGGCTGTGGTCCATTTCCTCGGAGGCGCAGGCGGCCAGGTGGCCACCCCAGGCATTGGCTTCGAGCAGGATCTCGTTGGAGATCACGTCCAGCTTCTTCTGCGCCTCACCCTGCACGTTGCCGGTGCCGGCATCGCCAAGCACGCCGCCCAGGGCGCCCTTGCTGACAGCGATCGAGATGCTGGTGCAGGCACGGGCAACCACGGCCACCAGCTGGCGCAGGTCGGCGTTGATGCGCTTGGCATGCTGTTCTTCGATCAGGAAACGGGTCAGCGATGTACGGGACATGGACGGCAACTACCTTCAGACGAAAGGGGCGCTATTGTCGCGGCTGGCTCGGCTTTTAGCGAGCCGTGGCCAGACTTTGTCTTTCTGTGGACAAATATGGACAGCACCTGCCAGTCGACGCGTTGCGCAACTGCGGTGGTGAGGAGAAGCCAGTCATGGCGGGCGCATCAGGGTTACCCACAAGTGTTTGGGGATAACTCCAGATCGGAATGAGATGTGGATAAGTCCGTGGGTATTGGCTTTATCCACAGGCCTCGTACCATTCAGGGCCTTGCTGGAGAACACGATGGATTGGAACCAGGCCACACACGGTTTGCTGACTGCCCTGGGCATCGGCCTGTTGATCGGTGCGGTGCGCGAGCGCCAACACGGTGGGCGCAAGAGCCTGCAGGCTGGCGTTCGTACGCATGCACTGTCGGCCCTGCTGGGTGCGGCGGCCTTGATGCTGGGCCAGGCGGTATTCGTGGTGGCGCTGCTGGCGGTGGCGGCGCTGGCCTGGACCAGTTACCGGGTCACCTCGCGTGAAGATCCCGGCCTGACCGGCGAGATCGCCCTGTTGATAACTGTCTTGCTGGGTGGGCTGGGCATGCAGCAGCAGGCGCTGGCTGCCGCGCTGGGTGTGGTGGTGGCGATCCTGCTGTGGGCGAAGGCGCCATTGGCGCGGCTGAGCCGGGAAGTGATCAGCGACCAGGAGGTGCGCGACGCCCTGTTGCTGGCCGCCTGTGCGCTGGTGGTGTTGCCGATGCTGCCTGACAGCGCGGTCGATCCCTGGGGCGTGCTGGTGCCGTCCAAGCTGTGGCAGATCGTGGTGCTGGTGATGGGTGTGGGCATGCTCGGCCATATCGCGCTGCGGGCGGTGGGCGCGCGCTGGGGTCTGCCGGTGGCCGGGTTCTTTTCCGGCTTTGCCTCCTCGACCGCGGCAGTGGCCGGGTTTGGCCGCAGCAGTCGCGCTGCGCCGGCCTTGGTGATGCCTTCGGTGGCGGCTGCGTTGTTGGCGAATCTAGCCTCGTTGCTGCTGTTTGCCGCCGTTATCGGCACGAGTTCGGCGATGTTGCTGAAGGCGACGGCATGGCCGCTGGCAGCAGCGTGCCTGGTTCTGCTGTTGTGCTCTGCGCTGGGGCTGCGCCATGTGGCCGATGAAGCCGTACCGCAGGGGCCGACCGGCAAGGCCTTCCAGTTGAAGCATGCCTTGCTGATAGCGCTGGTGATCGCAGTGGTGCTGCTGGTGTCTGAAGGGTTGCGGCAGATGTTCGGGCAGGCAGGTGCCCTGGCCGGGGCGACGATCGCCGCCTTGGGTGAACTGCATGCGGCGGCGGCGAGTATTGCCGGGCTCACCGCCTCCGGCGGCCTGGAGTTGGCGCAGGCGCGTTGGGGTGTGGTGGCGCTGCTGGCTTCGGCGTCGCTGGCCAAATCGGTGTTGGCGTTTGCCAGTGGTGGTGGACGTTATGGGGTTGGCGTGGCGATTGGGCTTGGGGCGATGGTGGCGGCTGCTGTGGTGGTTACCTGGGTAGTGCCGGGGTAGCTGCTGGATATCCACAGGGGCTTGTGGATAAGGCTTGGGGTAATGGCAACGGCAAGAGCTGGAGCAACGGCACCCCTCCCCAACCCTCCCCTGCGCTTTGCGCAAGGGAGGGGGCTAAGCTGCAGTTCGCGAAATGATGAGGGCTGCAGCCGTTGCCTCCTCCCTTTGCCGCAGGCAAGGGGAGGGCTGGGGAGGGGTGCTTTAAAGCTCCAAAGCCTTTACTCCACAGTCTTATCCACAATCCTCAAGCCACAAAAAAAGCCCGGGTTTCCCCGGGCTTTTCAACACATCAGCAGCAACGCTGCATCAGCCGCGGCTGACTTCGTAGACGGCCTTTGCCACGTAGTCCAGGTTGTTCTGGCTCAGCGCGGCAACGCAGATGCGGCCGGTGCCGACGGCGTAGATGCCGTAGTCGTCACGCAGCTTGTCTACCTGCGCCTTGCTCAGGCCCGAATAGGAGAACATGCCGGCCTGCTGCTGGATGAAACCGAATTCCGGCGCGCCCAGGGCGGCCAGCTTCTGCACCATGCCGGCACGCAGGGCGTGGATGCGCTCGCGCATTTCGGTCAGCTCGGCTTCCCACACGCCACGCAGTTCGCCACTGTTCAGCACGCCGGCGACCAGCGCGGCGCCGTGGGTGGACGGGCTGGAGTAGATGGTGCGGATGATGCGCTTGACCTGCGACTGCACGGCCTTGGTCGAGGTCGCGTCCGGGCCCACCACCGACAACGCACCCACGCGCTCGCCGTACAGCGAGAACGACTTGGAGTACGAGTTGGCGACGATAAAGCTGTCAATGCCGGCGTCGGCGACGATGCGCACGGCCTGACCGTCCTGCGCGATGCCCTTGTCGAAGCCCTGGTAGGCCATGTCGATGAAGGGGAACAGCTGGCGGTCCTTCATCAACGCGGCAACCTGCTTCCACTGCTCGGTGCTCAGGTCGGCGCCGGTCGGGTTGTGGCAGCAGGCGTGCAGCAGCACCACGGTGCCCGGCTGCAGCTTCTGCAGGTCGGCCAGCATGCCGGCGAAGTCCAGGCCGTGCGCGGCGTTGTCGTAATAGGTGTAATCGACCACGTCGAAACCGGCGGCGCCGAACACGGCGCGGTGGTTTTCCCAGCTCGGGTTGCTGATGGCGATGGTGGCGTGCGGCAGCAGGCGCTTCAGCAGGTCGGCGCCGACGCGCAGCGCACCGCTGCCGCCAACGGTCTGCGAGGTCGCGACGCGGCCAGCGGCCAGCAGGTCCGAAGCTTCGCCGAACACCAGCTTCTGGGTGGCCTGGGTGTAGGCCGGCAGGCCGTCGATGGGCAGGTAACCGCGCGGTTTGGCCTCGGCGGCCAGCGTCTGCTCGATCTGCTTGACGGCGCGCAGCAGCGGAATGCGGCCGCTCTCGTCGTAGTAGATGCCCACGCCAAGATTGACCTTGGTGGTGCGGCTGTCAGCGTTGTAAGCCTCGGTCAGACCCAGAATCGGGTCACCAGGAACCTGTTCGACGTTTGCAAAGAAGGACACGGCGATACTCGTATCAGTGGCGGGGAGTGGGGGGCGTTTAGCGCGGGATACAGCAACGGCGCGCTCACAACCGCATCATCCTAACAGGGCTGGAGCCCGCTGGCCGTAGGGTTTCAGCTGGAACTTCAGCGCGCAGGGCGATGTCGCGGTCAGCGCGGATCGGGGATGATGGCCAGATGCGGACTTGTAATCGGTTTTTCGTGTTCTCCGGACTGGTGCTGGCGTGGCCGGCCATGGCTGATGAGCTGCCTGCCACCACCCTGGATCGGGTGCAGGTGCAGGCCGCCAAGGTCCATGCGGTGGATGATTTCGACCTGCCCGCCTCCAGCACCACGCTGACGCTGGACGCCGACGGCAATGGCCGCGGCGCGCAGCTTTCCGAAGTGCTGGGCGCGGTGCCCGGTCTGCTGGCACGGGATCGGCAGAATTACGCCCAGGACACCCAGCTGTCGCTGCGCGGCTTTGGCGCGCGCTCCACCTTTGGTGTGCGCGGGGTGCGGCTGCTGGTCGACGGGGTGCCGGCGACCATGCCCGATGGCCAGGGCCAGCTCTCCCACTTCAACGTATTCGGCGCTGACCGGGTGGAGGTGCTGCGCGGGCCGTTCTCGGCGCTGTACGGCAATTCCTCCGGCGGCGTGCTGCAGCTGTGGAGCGCGGACGGGCAGGACGGCGATCCGTGGCGGCTGCGCAGCAGCCTTGGCAGCAACAACACCTCCAGCACCGGCGTGCAGCTCAAGGGCCTGGCCGGGGCAATGCACTACAACGTGGCGGCCAATCACTTCCGTACCGATGGCTGGCGCGCGCACAGCGCCGCGCGGCGGGAATCGGTGAATGCGCGTTTGGGCTTCGAGCTGGAGGCCGGCCAGCGGCTGGAGCTGCTGTTCAACGGCTTTGATGCGCCACATGCACAGGATCCACTGGGCCTGAGTCGTGAACAGGTACGCGACAACCCGCGCCAGGCCACGGCGGTCGCCACCCAGTACAACACCCGCAAATCGGTGCGGCAGACCCAGCTTGGTGCGGTCTACAGCGCCGAGCGTGGCCAGCAGACCTGGCGGCTGATGGGCTATGCCGGGCAACGTGCGGTGGAGCAGTTCCTGGCGATTCCGCCGGGGCCGCAGAACAGTCCGCTGCATTCCGGCGGGGTGATTGATCTGGACAGCGATTACGGCGGCCTGGACGCGCGCTGGGCCTGGCATGGGCAACTGGCGGGCAAGCCGCTGGAGCTGGTGATTGGGGCAAATGCCGACCGACAGCAGCAGCACCGGACCGGCTACGAGAACTTCATCGGCAGCACCCTCGGCATCAAGGGCCGGCTGCGCCGCGACCAGAACGACCGCGTGCAGAACATCGATCAGTTCGCGCAGGCCTGGTGGCAGTTCAGTCCGCGCTGGTCGGCATTGCTGGGTGCGCGCCATAGCGAAGTGCAGTTCCGTTCGCGCGACCGCTATATCACCGCCACCAATCCCGACGACAGCGGCAGCCGCGATTACTCGGCGACTACGCCGGTGGCGGGCCTGGTGTTCCGCGCCAGTGACGAGCTGCGTCTCTACGCCTCGGCCGGGCGCGGTTTTGAAACGCCGACCTTCAATGAGCTGGGTTATCGCGCTGACGGTGGTGCCGGTCTGGCGCTGGACCTGGCTGCAGGCAGCACCCGCAACTACGAGATCGGCAGCAAATGGCGGGCGCAGAGCGGTGCACGGCTGGAGCTGGCGCTGTTCCGCGCCGACAGCGATGACGAGTTGGCCGTGGCGACCAATAGTGGTGGCCGTAGCAGCTACCGCAACATCGGCGCGACCCGGCGCCAGGGCGCGGAACTGAGCTGGCAGCAGCCGATTGCCGCCGATCAGCAGCTGCAGCTGGCTTACACCTGGCTGCAGGCAACGGTGCGTGAGGGATATCTGACCTGCACCGGCCTGCCCTCGCCCTGCACCCAGCCCAGCAACCTGGTAGCGGCGGGCACCAGATTGCCGGGTGTGCCACGCCAGCAGCTGTTCGCGCGCTGGCAATGGCAGCCGGGGCCATGGCAGTGGGCGGCTGAAGTGGTGGCTGCCAGCGACATCGGCGTCAACGATCTGGGCAGCGCCAACGCAGCCGGCTATGGCCTGCTGAACCTGGAGATGGCGCGGCAATGGGCTACCGCACACGGTCCGCTGCGGGCGTTCGCGCGCGTGGATAACCTGCTGGACCAGCGCTATATCGGCTCGGTGATCGTCAACGACGGCAACCAGCGCTATTACGAACCGGGCCCGGACCGCGCCTTCACCGTGGGCCTGCAGTGGCAATGGGCGCGGTGAATAGCCTCGCCGCCAGCTGAGCGTGCGCACCTGGCCCCCTCCCTTTCGCGTAGCGAAGGGGAGGGTTGGGGAGGGTTGGGGAGGGGGGCTTCTGCTTCTGCCGTCGCACCTAGCCCAACAACCACCTGAACACCCCGCTCACCCCCAACTAACGGCCCCCAGCGTAACTGTGAGCGCCCAACAGGGAGGGTTGCGCCATGTACCGCCCCGATCGCATCGAACAGCCCGTTGCACCAACCTTGTTTGGTGCCGATCCCAAGGTGACGCGGCGTGGCCGGCTAAGGCGCAGCCAGCACGCAGCTGACGAAGTGGCGCAGGATTTCGTCCAGTACAGCCTGGATGACTACGCACGTCGTCGTCGTGGCGCTCGCGGTTGGCTGGATCTGCAGCCAGCCTATGCATTTGCGCTGGCAACGCATGCAGCGGATTGGCCGCGTGGCAGTGGCGATACCGAGGTGGAACTTGCCGAACATTGGGAACAGGCACGCGGCGGCTCACGATTGCGCTGGGAGCAGGTACGGGACCTGGTCGAAGACGCATGGCTGGCACTGGACCGCATGCCGGTGGCGGCGGTGCACATACGCTAGGAAGTGCCTGGGGTGTTGCTTGTGGGAGCGGCGTCAGCCGCGAAGCTGGCAATGCTTGGTTATCGATTGAGATGCAATCTGACGTTGCGTGAGCTCAGCGGCTTTGCTGCCCCCCTCTCCTGCCTTCGGCACGCAGCTGTTTTGTAGGAGCGGCGTCAGCCGCGAAGCTGGCAATGCCTGGCTACCGATGGGTATGTAATCTGGAGGTGCATGAGCTCTTGCGGCTTCGCCGCACCCTCTCCTGCCTTCGGCATCCTCTCCCGCAAGGGGAGAGGAGAAAAGCAAGAGCCAAAGCCAAAGCCAAAGCCAAAGCCCTCAAAGCAACCCGACCAGCACACCCCGGGGGAGGTGCGGATGTGCTGGCCGGCTGCGGTCAGGCGTTGAAATCCAATACAACGCGGCCTTCAATCGCACCTTCATGCATGCGCTTGAACACGTCGTTGATGTTCTCCAGCTTGTCGGTGCTTACCGTCGCGGCGACCTTGCCGTCGGCAGCGAACTGCAGCGATTCCTGCAGGTCCAGGCGGGTGCCGACGATGGAGCCACGCACGGTGATGCCATTGAGCACCATGCCGAAGATGTCCAACGGGAAGTCACCCGGCGGCAGACCATTCAAGGACACCGTGCCACCACGCCGCACCATGCCAAGCGCCTGCTCGAAGGCCTTGGGTGATACCGCTGTCACCAGGGCACCATGTGCGCCGCCGATTTCCTTCTTCAGGAACGCAGCCGGATCGGTGTTGCGAGCATTGACGGTGATGCTGGCACCCAGACGTTTGGCCAGGGCCAGTTTGTTGTCGTCGATATCTACCGCTGCCACGTTCAAGCCCATCGCCTTGGCGTACTGCACCGCCATGTGGCCGAGGCCACCAATGCCGGAAATCGCCACCCAGTCGCCGGGTTTGGTGTCGGTGACCTTCAGGCCCTTGTAGACGGTGACACCGGCGCACAGGACCGGTGCGATCTCGACGAAGCCCACTTCCTTGGGCAGATGGCCGACGTAGTTGGCGTTGGCCAAGGCGTACTCGGCGAAACCGCCATTCACAGAATAACCGCTGTTCTGCTGCGCTTCGCACAGGGTTTCCCAGCCGCCCAGACAGTGCTCGCAATAACCGCAGGCCGAATACAGCCAAGGAATGCCTACCCGGTCGCCTTCCTTGATGTGGGTAACGCCCGCACCTACCGCAACCACGTGACCGACGCCTTCATGGCCGGGAATGAACGGGGGATTGGGCTTCACCGGCCAGTCGCCTTCGGCAGCGTGCAGGTCGGTGTGGCAGACGCCACAGGCCTCGATCTTGACCAGGATGTCGCCAGCGGCCGGGCGTGGCACGGTGACCTCTTCGATCACCAGCGGCTTGCCGAATTCGCGGACTACTGCCGCCTTCATCGTCTTGTCCATCAATCGATCTCCTTTGCGGGGGATAAGTCCAGCTTGGCGCCAAGCGTGGCCAGGCGCCTTGATCCAGATCACGCCCGTCTATTCAGCAACGGGCGCATCCGGGCCTGGTTCAGAAAAAGCCCAATTTCTTCGGTGAATAGCTGACCAGCAGGTTCTTGGTCTGCTGGTAGTGGTCGAGCATCATCTTGTGGTTCTCGCGGCCGATGCCCGACTGCTTGTAGCCACCGAACGCGGCATGTGCCGGATAGGCGTGATAGCAATTGGTCCACACCCGTCCAGCCTGTATCGCACGGCCCATGCGGTAGAGGCGTGAAGCGTCGCGGCTCCACAGGCCGGCACCGAGGCCGTACAGCGTGTCATTGGCGATCTCGAGCGCTTCCTCTTCGGTCTTGAAGGTGGTCACCGACACCACCGGCCCGAAGATCTCCTCCTGGAACACGCGCATCTTGTTGTGGCCCTTGAACACCGTCGGCTTCACGTAGAAGCCATCGGCCAGGTCGCCGCCGAGCTGGTTCTGCTCGCCACCGATCAGCACTTCGGCACCCTCGGCCTTGCCGATCTCGATGTAGGACAGGATCTTCTGCAGCTGCTCCTGTGAGGCCTGCGCACCAACCATGGTGTTGGGGTCCAGTGGATTGCCCTGCTTGATCGCCGCCACCCGTGCCAGCGCACGCTCCATGAACTTCTCATAGATCGACTCCTGGATCAGCACCCGCGACGGACAGGTGCAGACCTCGCCCTGGTTGAAGGCGAACATCACGAATCCTTCCACCGCCTTGTCGAGGAAATCATCGTCCTCGGCCATCACGTCGGCGAAGAAGATGTTCGGCGACTTGCCACCCAGGTCCAGCGTTACCGGTATCAGGTTCTGGCTGGCGTACTGCATGATCAGCCGGCCAGTGCTGGTCTCGCCGGTGAAGGCGATCTTGGCGATGCGCGGGCTGCTGGCCAACGGCTTGCCCGCTTCAAGGCCGAAGCCGTTGACGATGTTGAGCACGCCCGGCGGCAGCAGGTCGCCGATCACTTCCATCAACACCAGGATCGAGGCCGGGGTCTGCTCGGCCGGCTTCAGCACCACGCAGTTGCCGGCGGCCAGTGCCGGTGCCAGCTTCCACGCCGCCATCAGCAGCGGGAAGTTCCACGGGATGATCTGCCCGACCACGCCCAGCGGCTCGTGGAAGTGATAGGCCACGGTGTCGTTGTCGATCTGCGACAGGCTGCCTTCCTGCGCGCGCAAGGCGCCGGCGAAATAGCGGAAGTGATCGGCCATCAACGGCACGTCGGCGTTGAGCGTCTCGCGGATCGGCTTGCCGTTGTCCCAGGTTTCGGCATGGGCGATCAGCTCGAGGTTTTCCTCGATGCGATCAGCGATGCGGTTGAGGATGTTGGCGCGCTCGGTGGTCGAGCGCTTGCCCCAGGCGTCCTTGGCGGCGTGGGCGGCATCCAGTGCCAGCTCCACGTCCTCGGCATTGGAGCGCGCCACCTGGGTGAAGACCTTGCCGGTGACCGGCGTGGTGTTGTCGAAATACTGGCCACTGCGCGGGGCCACCCATTCACCGCCGATGTAGTTGCCGTAGCGGGCTTTGAACAGGGACTGCGGTTCGGTGGCATGCGGTTTGGCGGACAGGACTGCGTTCATCTGTGGAATCTCCGGTTCAGCGGTGTGTGGGCCGCGTGTGTGGCGGTGGCTACAACAGGCGCAAGAGCGATGCCAAGTTCCGCCTGTTGCGTTGCGGCACGATGAAACGCCATTGACCACGGAGGCATGGCGGCAGATTTGCTGCGCTGCGAAATCGCAGGTGATTGCAGCGCCCGCGCGGGTGTGGTGTTAATCGGAACAGTGGTTTGAACAGCTGTCGCAAAATGCGACACAGGAGCGCTCATGGCACTGGCACTGCAGCATCGCGTGGGCAACGCCCGCCGCTCGTTCTTCGAGCGCGGCACCACGCCCGTGGGCACCGTGCCCGACACCATCCTGCAGTCGTGGCGGCGCTGCCAGCGCAGCGGCCTGCTGGTGGATGCCGAACCTGCGCTGGAGCCCCTGCCCGGCCACAACCTGCGTGAACTGCGCGAGCGCCATGAGCGCTTGTGGCGGCTGGCGCGCGCCGAGCTGGATGGGCTGGCCGCACACACCGCCAGCACCGGCAGCATCGTGCTGCTGACCGATGAGAGCGGCTGGATTCTCAATGCCGAGGGCAGCGCCGGCTTCCTCGACAAGGCCGGGCGCGTGGCCTTGATGCCGGGTGTGTGCTGGAGCGAATCGGCGGTGGGCACCAATGCCATCGGCACCGCGATCGTGGAAGGCCGCGCGGTGGAAGTCCGCGGTGGCGAACACTACTTCGCCCCGCACGGCATCCTCAGCTGCTCGGCCATGCCCATCCACGATCCACACGGGCAATTGGCGGGCGTGCTCGACATCAGCGGTCCTGCCAGCGTGCAGCAGATGCATGCGATGGGCCTGGCGCGGTTGGCTGCCAATCGCATCGAGCACCGCTACTTCGAGAATGGTCTTGGCGATTGCGAACTATTACGCCTGCACCACGACCGCACCTTGCTGGGCACCGCAGGCGAAGCCGTGCTTGGCTTCCGCAATGGCCGCCTGGTGGCCGCCAATGGCGTCGGCCTGCATCTGTTCGGCCTGGAACGTGGCGATATCGGCCGCGCTTCCTATGAAGCGTTGTTCGAGATGCCGCTGTCGCGGATGCGCGATGAAGGCATGTTGCAGGATCGCAGTGGTCGCGTGCTGCATGGCCAACTGGATGCGCAAGCACCCGCAGCGCGCACGCGGACGACCAGCGTAGCGCAAGCACTGGCGCGACCATTGCCAACCACCGTCGCTGCACCTGCAGTGGTGTTCGATGCAGGCCAGCGCGAACAGCTGTTGCGTGCCGGCCGCGTGCTGGAAGCGGGTTTGCCAGTGTTGCTGCAGGGTGAAACCGGCACCGGCAAGGAAGTGGCGGCGCGCGCGCTGCATGCGCAGGGCAGCCGCAGCAGCAAACCTTTCGTCGCGGTGAACTGCGCGGCCTTGCCGGAAGGACTGATTGAAGCCGAACTGTTTGGTTATGAGGAAGGTGCCTTCACCGGCGCGCGTCGACAAGGCAGCCAGGGCCTGCTGCGACAGGCGCAGGGAGGCGTCTTGTTCCTCGATGAAATTGGCGACATGCCGCTGGCGCTGCAGCCGCGCCTGCTGCGCGTACTACAGGACCGCGAGCTGTCACCGTTGGGCGGCGGCAAGCCGGTCAAGCTGGATTTCATGCTGATCTGCGCCACCCATTGCGATCTGCAGCAGGCGATGGACGAAGGGCGTTTCCGTTCAGATCTGTACTACCGCATTGCTGATCACGTGATGCGACTGTCGCCGCTGCGTGAGGCGCAGAACCGCGCGCAGCTGCTGCAGGCGATGTGGCAGCACTTGGCGCAGGGGCGGGTGTTGAGTGTGGAAGCAGAGCATGCGCTGGTTGCGTACGACTGGCCGGGCAATCTGCGCCAGCTTGCGGCCTGTCTGCGCACTTTGGTGGCGTTGACCGAGCCGGGTGCGGTGATTGATAGGGAGCTGCTGCCGGAGTATCTGCATCAGGCTGCGCGACGTGTTGCTGCTGCGCGGGTGGTGGATGGCAGCCTGCAGGAGCTGGCTTTGGATGTGATGCGGCAGACCTTGGCGGCCTGCGATGGGAATGTCAGCTTGGCAGCAAAAAGGTTGGGGGTTAACCGCAGTACCTTGTATCGGCGGTTGAAGCTCTGAAGCTGAGCAACAGCAACAGCAACAGCAACAGCAACAGCAACAGCAACAGCAACAGCAACAGCAACAGCAACGGCACCCCTCCCCGGCCCTCCCCTGCGCGTTGCGCAAGGGAGGGGGGGGCGTGCGGCCTGCAGCATTCCGCGCAATTGCAGCTTCAGCCCCCTCCCTTTGCCGAAGGCAAGGGGAGGGTTGGGGAGGGGTCAGCTTTTGATCTTGATCTAATCCCCAATCCCGGCATCAACCCGGCAAAACAGCCGCCGCCCGCGCAAGCTTCTCAATCCCCGCCCAATCACGCGCCTGCAACAGCTCACGCGTGGTCAACCACGAACCACCCACGCACAGCACATTCGGCAGATGCAGGAACTGCGAGGCAGTCTGCGCGCTGATGCCACCGGTCGGGCAGAAACGCACATCACCGAACGGGCCATTCCACGCCGACAACATCGCTACACCGCCAGCCTGCACAGCCGGGAAGAACTTGAACGTATCCAGGCCGTGTTCCAGGCCGCGCATCAGCTCGGACGAGGTCGCAACGCCAGGCAGGAACGGCAGATCAGTATCGCGTGCCGCCGCATACAGCGTGTCGGTGGCACCCGGTGACACCGCAAAACGGCCACCGACCGACTTCAGCTTCTCCATCTGCGCCGGGGTCAGCACGGTGCCGGCACCAACCACTGCATCCGGCACGGCCTCGACCATGGCCTTGATCGCATCCATCGCGTTTGCGGTGCGCAGGGTGACTTCGATCACCGGCAGACCGCCGTTGAACAGGGCCTGCGCGACCTGCACCGCATCGTCGACATTGTCGGGAGTGAACACCGGAATCACCGGGGCCAGTTTGAGCACAGCGCGTACGCGCGGATCAGCGCCGGACATCGAACTTTCCTTCGCCCATCAGGGCCATGACGTCGGCTACGCCGACTGGGTTGAAATCACCGGGAATGGAATGCTTCAGGCAGCCAGCGGCAAGGCCGAAGCGGATCGTGGTTTCCGCATCCATGCCTTCGATAAGGCCGTGCAGCACGCCGGCCGCGAACGCGTCACCACCGCCGATGCGATCGACGATATCGGTCAGCTCTTCGGCTGGTGCCAATGCGCGGGTGCCATCACGGTCGAGCAGCATCGCGCCCAGCGAATGGTGGCCGACGCTGTGCGCTGTGCGCTGCGTGCAGGCCATGTACTGCAGGCGCGGGAAGGCCGCAAATGCCATCGCTGCCGCGGCATCGACGCGCGCCTGCGGTTCGGGCTGGTTGAACTCGCCGCCCAGCACCACACCGATGTCGCGGTAGTCGGCAAATACGATGTGCGCGCAGTCAAACAGATCATGCAGGATCGCCTTGGCGTCGCCGCCCCAACGCTCCCACAGCTTGGGCCGGAAATTGCCGTCGAAGGAGACCTTGATGCCGCGCTCATTGGCGGCGCGTGCGGCGGCCAGGGTGGCCTGTGCGGCTTCCATGCCCAGGGCAGGACTGACCCCGGACAGGTGCAGCCACTGCGCGCCCTGCAGCAGCGCCGGCCAGTCGTAGCTGTCGGCATGGGCACTGGCAAAGGCCGAATCAGCACGGTCATAGACCACTTCGCTGGGCCGGTGGCCGGCGCCGGTGGTCAGGAAGTACAGGCCCATGCGGCCGTCGCTGCGGCGCACGCGCGAGGTGTCCACGCCATGACGGCGCAGTTCGCCAGCCACCGCAGCACCCAGCGGGTTGTCGGCGACCACGCTGATCATCGCCACGTCGTGGCCGAAATGCGCCAGCGACACGCCGACGTTGGCCTCGGCACCGCCGGCATGCACGTCCAGGCTGGGGGACTGCAGCAGCAACTGGTTGCCGGGCGCGCCAAGGCGCAGCAGCAGTTCACCAAAACAGACAACACGGGGGGAAATCATCGCCATTCCTGTCTCCTCGTCGATCGGCGCGCATCATGGCACGGTTGATTGACTATCGGTGTCATTCGGCCGCCGCTGTCCCTTTGGTTGCCCGTGTTACCGTCCTCCAATGTCCTTCAGACAATGGTTTCCGCCCTGTTTGCTCCCTGTTGCAGTGCAAGATGCTCCCTCTTCACGCAGCTGTTACTTTCCGTTTTGACCAGCGGTGTCATCCAGCGGAAAGCACAAGCCGGAGCCACTGCATCGCATGCAAACCTTGGAGAGGGGAAGCACATGAATCCACGTAACTCGCAGAAAAAGACACCGGTTACCTTGCTCGCGTTGGGGATCAGTTTGGCCCTGCAGGCTGGCGTTGCCATGGCCCAGGATGCAGCTGCGCCGGCCACTGGCGGCACCGCCGCCACCGAACTGGATGCGGTGACCGTCACCGGTTATCGCGCCAGCGTGGAAAAGGCGCTGGACATCAAGCGCGGCGAAGCCGGCGTGGTCGATGCCATCGTTGCCGAGGACATCGGCAAGTTCCCGGACAGCAACCTGGCCGAGTCGCTGCAGCGCATTCCCGGCGTGGTGATCACCCGTGACGGTGGCGAAGGCCGCAACATCTCGGTGCGTGGTCTGGGCCCAGACTTCACCCGCGTGCGCATCAACGGCCTGGAAGCGCTGAGCACCGTCGGCAGCAGTGACGGCCAGGGCGGTACCAACCGCGGCCGTGGTTTCGATTTCAACGTATTCGCCGCTGACCTGTTCACCCAGCTGATCGCGCGCAAGACCGCATCAGCCGACGTTGAAGAAGGGTCGCTGGGCGCCACCGTCGACCTGCGTACCGCACGTCCGTTCGACTATGACGGCCTGACCATCGTCAGCAACGTGCAGGCCTCGTACAACGATGCCTCCGAGTCGGCGATGCCGCGTTTTGCCGGCTTGATCGCCAACAGCTGGGCCGATGGCAAGTTCGGTGCACTGCTGTCGGTTGCTTACTCCGAGCGTGAGACCGTGGAAGAAGGTAGCGGTACCGTGCGCTGGGCCGGCGGCACCACCAATGGTGGCTTCAATGCCGCCTCGCCGTTCAAGGATGCCTTGAAGGCAGATGTTTATTCGCCGCGCTTCCCGCGCTACACGCTGATGGAGCACGACCAGAAGCGTCTGGGCGTGACCGGTGCGCTGCAGTTCAAGCCCAGCGACCGCACCACCTTCAGCTTGGATGCGCTGTACTCCAAGATCGACGCCAAGCGCGATGAGAAGTACATCGAGGCCAACGGCCTGAGCAAGTCGTCAAACGATGGCAAGAAGGAAATCATCGTCAACAACGGCGAAGTGCGCAACGGCGCGCTGGTCTATGCGGAAATGGACAACGTCGATATCCGCGCTGAAAACCGCCACGACGAGTGGACCACCGAGTTCTACCAGGTCAGCCTGGACGGCGAACACCGCCTGACCGACAACTTCACCATCACCGGCAAGGTGGGTACCTCGCGCTCCAAGCACGACAACCCGATCCAGGCCACCATCATGATGGACAAGCTCAACGTCAAAGGTTACAGCTACGACTACCGTGGCAACCCGAACAAGCCGGTCTTCAACTACGGCGTCAGCCCGACCGACCCCACTGGTTGGACGTTGTCCACTATCCGTCTGCGTGAGAACTATGTCACCAACGATTTCGACACAGGTCAGCTGGAGTTCTCTTGGGTGATCGGCCCGTCTTTCACTCTGGAAGGCGGTGTGCAGGCCAAGAACTTCAGCTTCGACTCAATGGAGCGCCGTCGCGTCGGCAACGAAACCGCCGTGCCGACCTTCAACGGCAGCAAGATCGTGCCGGTCAACATGACCGAGCTGGCCAGCCTCAACGGCATGTCCGGTTCGCCGGGCAAATGGGTGGTGCCGAACTTCAACGGCATCGTCAATGAGTTTGATGTGCTCAGCGGCGAAGGCATCTATGCGCTGGTGGACTATGCTGCCAGCATCCGCAGTGTGCAGGAGCAGGATCGCGGCGGTTGGTTGATGGGCAAGTTTGGCTTCGACATCGGTTCGGTACCGGTCAGTGGCAATATCGGCGCGCGCTACGTCAAGACCAAACAGACCTCCAGCGGTGTCGCTTCGGCAAGTGGCACGCCGGTCAATACCACGGTCAGCCGTGAGTACAACGACTTCCTGCCGTCCTTGAACCTGGTGGCGGAAATCACCCCGGACTTCCTGATCCGCTTCGGCGCGGCCAAGGTGATGTCGCGGCCGGGTCTGGGCAGTCTGACTCCAGGCGTGAATGTCAGCGTCAGCGGCAGCGCGCGCACGGTAAGTGGCGGGAACCCGATGTTGGACCCTGTACGTGCCAAGACCGCCGATCTCGGCTTTGAGTGGTACTTTGAAGAAGGCGCGATGCTCGGTGTCGGCCTGTTCTACAAGAAGCTGGAGAGCTTCATCCAGCCGACCAAGGAAAGCCGTTTGTATTCAAGCAGCGGTCTGCCGGCCAGCCTGCTCGAAAACCTCAACGCTACCGTTGATGACGAGTTTGTGTTCAGCACCCCGGTCAACACTCCCGGTGGTGACCTGACCGGGGTGGAATTCAACTACACCCAGCCGTTCACCTTCCTGCCGGGCAAGTGGGCCAACTTCGGCACGCAACTCAACTACACCTACGTCGAGTCGAAGATCCAGTACGTGACTGCCGGTGGTGTCATGGCCCAGAAGGACGACCTGACCGGTCTGTCACGCAACGCCTGGAATGCCACCTTGTTCTATGAAGGCTCCAGCTGGTCCGGCCGCGTGTCGGCGACCAACCGCGACGATTACCTGATTCTGGTGCCGGGTACCGAAGCTGGCTTCGATAGCAAGGGCCTCGGCGTGCACGGCCAGAGCGGCACCACCTTCGTTGATGCGTCCATCCACTACCGCATCAGTGACCAGCTGGAAATCAGCCTGGAAGGCGCCAACCTGACCAACGAAGCACAGGAATCGTGGGTGTCCAACCCGTCGGTATCGTTGCCGCTGGAATACAGCGAAACCGGCCGCCAGTTCACCCTGGGCCTGCGTTACAAGTTCTGATAGCCGCACTTTGGCAGGGGCCGGATCGCACTCTCTCCGCAGCTCCGCCCCTGCCCTTTCATCCTCCGCAGGCCATGGTCATGCCATGGCCTGACGGCTGTCCACGAGTGGTCGTAACCGCCTGACAGCACGTCGGAAGTACTCGCCAGGGACATCCCCACACCCCTTTCAATCCGCTTGATTCCCCGTTCGGGGAAGGAGCCCACCGCATGGATCGTAAGCGCCGTTTTGGAAAGACACCGGTTACCTTGTTGGCAACCGCCATTGCTTCGGTATTGACCGCTCCCCTCGCCTTCGCCCAGTCCGCACCTGCGGCGGCCGAGGCCACCCAGCTGGATGCAGTGAACGTCACTGGCTACCGCCAGAGCCTGCAGAAATCGCTGGACGAAAAGCGTTACACCACCGAACAGGTGGACGCGATCTTCGCCGAGGACATCGGCAAGTTCCCCGACCAGAATCTTGCCGAGTCGCTGCAGCGCATTGCCGGCGTATCGATTGATCGCGAAGGCGGCGAAGGCCAGCGCATCTCGATCCGTGGCCTGGGCGCGGACTTCACCCGCGTCCGCCTCAACGGCCTGGAAGCATTGGCCACCGCCGGCAACGGCAGCAGCGGCGTCAACCGCAGCCGCGGCTTCGATTTCAATACCTTTGCCTCCGAGCTCTTCAGCCAGGTCAAGGTCAACAAGACCCAGTCGGCGCAGATGGATGAGGGCTCGTTGGGTTCAACCGTGGATCTGCGTGGCTCGCGACCGTTTGATTTCGCCGGTTTCCAGGCCTCGGCATCGGCACAGGCCGGTTACGGCGAGCTGTCGGAAAAGTTTGATCCACGCTTCTCCGGCCTGATCAGCAACACCTGGGCCGATGGCCGTTTTGGTGCGCTGCTGTCCGGCTCCTACAGCAAGCGCACCGTCTACGAGGAAGGCTACAACCCGGTACGTTGGGAACACGGCAATCACCGCAATTCCAATCAGTCCACCGCTGCAAACAACGGCACCTACGGCTTCTGCTCACCGGTAGGCTACGACCCGCAGACGCCGCGCAATCCAGCCTCCAATGAAACCGCCGCCGGCAGTGGCAGCCAGGCCAACCAGGACCGCAACAACGGCTGGGGCAGCTACGGCATCAGCAAGACCCATTGCGGCAACGGTTTGCCGCGCCCGGCCAATACGCCGGAGAACATTGCTGCTTACGAGACTGCCACCAATGCCTGGATTCCGCGTTATCCGCGTTATATCCGCACCGAGCATGAAATCGAGCGGCTGGGTGTAACCGGCGCCTTCCAGTTCCGGGTATCCGACGACACCCTGCTCAGCTTCGATGCGATGTATTCCAGGCTGGACAAGGATCAGCGCGAAGATTCCCTGGGTGCCAATCTGCACCGCGCCGCCAACCTCGGCGGCAAGACCCAGATCGTGGTGCGCGAGGCCGAAGTGGATGCGCAGAACCGCCTGATCTATGGCGTGTTCGACAATGTCGATTTCCGCACCGAGTCCAGCCTGATCGAGGAATCGACCACGTTCCAGCAGTACAGCCTGAACCTGGAACATCACTTCAACGATGCGGTGAAGATGGAGGCCGTGCTCGGCCATTCCAGTTCCGACTACGAGCGCCCGGTGTTCTCATTGGTGAGCTTTGACAACAGCAATGTCGATGGCTTCGTGATGGACATGCGCAATGGTGGTGGCATGCCCAACATGACCTTGCCGTTTGCCTTGAACGACCCGGCGGCATGGTCGTGGTTGGGTTATGGCGCGGTGCCGGTCAACAGCAATGGCACTGCACGTGGCAGCAACATCAGCGAAGTGCGGCTGAACCCGAGCTACGTCAACAACGCCTTCGACACCGCCAAGATCGACCTGCAGTTCAACATCAACCCGACCTTCACCCTGCGTACCGGCCTTGCCTACAAGGACTACGACATGGAGTCGGAGGAATACCGCCACATCAGCTACGGCCGCCTGGCCCAGGCCTTGCCGGCCGGGGTTACCGTCGGTGACCTGAGCACCACGCTGACCGGCTTCGGCAAGAACCTGTCCGGCAATGTGCCGAACGGTTGGCTGATCCCGGACTTCGGCAAGATCGCTGAGCTGCTCAACATCAACTGCAACTGTGACACGGGCGTGCAGGGCGGTGATTACCGTCTGGCCGGCGTCGGTCACTTCGGTGCTTCCAACAACAACTTCGAGGTCAACGAGCGCAGCCTCGGTGGCTACCTGCAGTTGGACTTCAACACCGAACTGTGGGATCGCGCCTTCCGCGGCAATCTCGGCGTGCGCGTGGTCAATACCCAGATCAGCGCTTCGGGCTGGGCGCCGTGCAACGCAGCTGCATCAGGCAACAACTCGGCCAACTGCGAATCGTTCTTCGGCGTCGCCAGTGCGACGGCTGCCGCTGGTGAGCGCTCGCTGGTGCGCTCGGTGGTCAACCACAGCTACCAGGACGTGCTGCCGTCGCTGAACCTGGCTTGGGACGTGGCCGAGAACGTGGTGCTGCGTTTCGGCGCAGCCAAGACCATGGCACGACCGACGCTTGCCTACCTGTCACCCAGCGTCAGCGGTGGCCCCACTGGTTACTTTGATGATGGCCGCGTGTTCGCGATCAACCTTGGCAATCCCAAGCTCGATCCGTTCCGTTCGACCAACTACGACCTGAGTGCGGAATGGTACTTCGGTGATGGCGGCTTGCTGTCGGCTGCATTGTTCTACAAGGACATCGACAGCTACGTGCAGCGCACCCGCCTGCTGACCACCTGGGGTGACATGGGCTACTCGCTGGACCTGCTGCCGGCCGGCTTCACCGCCGACACCGTGTTCAACGTGCAGAGCTACTACAACACCCCGGGCGGCCCGCTGAAGGGCTACGAGTTGAGCTACCAGCAGCCGTTTACCTTCCTGCCCGGCATCTGGAGCAAGTTCGGCATCCAGCTCAACTACACGCACGTGGAGTCGAGCATCAAATACATGTTCAGCTCGGCCGGCAACAGCAATACCAGCATCACCACCACCTTCACCGACAACGATCTGGTCAACCTGTCGCCGAATTCGTACAACGCCACTTTGTACTATGACGACGGCAAGTTCAGCGCCCGTGTTTCCACCAGTTACCGCGACGGCTACATCGGCGAGATCCTCAGCCAGGAAAGCGTCTGGGACCTGGACGGCAACCAGTTTGCAACGCCGGATGTGACCGGCAAGAACAGCGTGCGCAACGTCGACTTCAACATGTCGTACAAGGTCAACAAGAAGCTGTCGCTGACCTTCGAGGCGATCAACCTGCTCGACACGCCGGACCAGCGCTACGTGGATTCGGCACGGCAGATGGCCGACCGCTACACCGTGACCGGTCGCCAGTACTACGTCGGCGCCCGCTACAAGTTCTGAGATGGCGCGAGCGCAAGGCCAATGCAACAACACCGGGATGCCAGCACGCTGGCATCCCGGTGCACGCAGGAGGATGCGATGAGGCGTTTGTGGTTGTCGACCGCACTGGTGATCAGTGCGGGCTGTAGCTTCCAGCCGGCGCAGGCAGCCGCGCCGCGCACCGAGCCCGAAGCCGAGAACATGTTGCTGCTGCAGACCGCCTCGGGCGGCTGGTCCAAGCAGTACCAGGGCAAGGCGGTGGACTACCTGCGGGTGTTCAGCGCCGACGAGCGCGCAGCGTTGCAGGCCCCGGATCGGCTGGATGACGCCAACATCGACAACAAGTCGACCACGCGCGAGATCCGCCACCTGCTGCAGGTCTGGAAGGCCACCGGCAACGCCGCCTACCTGCGCGCCGCACAGCGTGGCGTGGACTACCTGCTGGCCGCGCAATACGCCAATGGCGGCTGGCCGCAGTACTACCCCGAGCGCTCGCTGTACCGCCACCAGATCACCTTCAACGACGACGCGATGACCCGCGTACTGGATCTGTTGCAGGACATCGCCGAAGACGCGCCTGCGGTCGCGGGCTTGCCGCCGGACTATGCGGACAAGGCCAACGCCGCCTTGCAGCGCGGTTTGCAGAACGTGCTGGCCACGCAGGTTCGCATGGACGGACGCTTGAGCATCTGGGCGGCGCAATACGACGAGGTCAGCCTGCAACCGGCCAAGGCGCGTTCCTACGAACTGCCGTCGCTGGCGGTATCCGAGTCGGTAGGCGTGCTGCGGCTGTTGATGCGCCAGCCCGAGCCTTCACCGCAGACCATCGAAGCCATTGAGGCCGGTCTGCAGTGGCTGCAGGTCAATGCCTTACCGGACCTGGCGATGCGCAAGGTCGAGGCACCGGAACAGCCCAGTGGCAAGGATGTCCTTGTAGAACCTTTGGCAGGCGCACGGCTGTGGGCACGCTTCTACGATCTGCAACAGGGGCGGCCGATGTTCGTCAATCGCGATGGCGAGCGTGTGGCGCGTTTCGCGGATATTCCGAACGAACGCCGGGTAGGTTATGCCTGGTATGGCGTGTGGCCGGAGCAGTTGCTGGTGCGGGAGTGGCCGAAGTGGGCGCAGCAGCATGGGCGAGAGCAACCCTCTCCCCAACCCCCGCTCCGCGCCCCGGCCCTCGCTCCAGCGCAAGGGCGTTCGTAGGGGCGCGAACCTTTGGTTCGCGAGCGCCCCTTCTCACCCCGGAGGGAGAGGGGCTAGCTGTTCCCTTCTCCCTCCGGGAGAAGGTGGCCCGAAGGGCCGGATGAGGGTAAGGCAGTTGCAGTCAACCGATTTGGAACGAGTTAGACAATGAACCAGAAAACCGTGTTGCGTCCCACCCACCTCGCCTGCGTGCTGAGCTTGTTGTTGGCACCGTTGAGCGCAGTCGCGCAGTCGCCTGAGCTGCTGTTCCGCGTATCGGCGGACAAGGGCTTCGTCGCCGACAGCGCACGCGGAGATGCGACGCCGAACTTCCAGGACAAGGTCAGCCTTGTCGACGATGGCGCGCATGGTCGTGCGATCCAATGGCAGGACGACGGCGTGCTGTCGTGGAACGCGCCCGGCAACATCCAGGCCGAGCGCGGCACCCTGTCCTTCTTCTGGCGCTCGCGTTATGCGGTGGGCGAAACCCCGTTCGTGATCTTCCGCGTCGGCTACGCCGACCACAGCAGCTGGGACATGGCCTGGCTGCGCATCGACTGGAACGGGCACGGCTTCGATGCCTTCGTCACCGATGCCAACCTTGCCCGCACCCGCGTCTCGTTCAAGCTCGACAAGAACCCGTCGCCCGAGCAATGGCAGCACATCACCTTTGCCTGGGACGAAGACAAGGGCGTCAAGTTGTTCATTGATGGCCGTGAAGTCGCCCAAGCAGCCACCACCGGCGACTACGACGCAGCGCTGGACCAGCTCGGCCTCGCCGGCCGGGTGATGGCGCCCTACCAGGTGCAGAGCCGCTACAACTTCCTGCGTGGCAGTGACTTCGACGAGATCCGTGTCTATGACCGCATGCTCGATGCTGCCGGCGTCGCTGCGCTTGCGCGCAATGCCGAGCCGCGTAGCGCCGAGAGCGGCAGCGCCTCGCAACGCGCCTGGTGGCACCGCTATGGCTGGGAAGGTGCCGCACCGCCGGCACTGAGCGCAGCGACCACAAGCATCCGCAAGGTCGAGTTCGCCGACGTAAAGGACAAGCTGCAGTGGATGTGGAAAGGCACCGATGGCATCGCCGAAACCACCTGGCCGGGCGTCTACAACCGCTCGCGCCTGCCCGGCCGCAATGATTACTTCCAGCTGCCGGACTGGAACACCTATGTGGAAGGTGGCCAGCAGCTGGACCTGACGGTTCCCGAAGGCGAACACATCAATCGCATCGAGATTCGCGGTGCCGCCTACGGCGAGCTGAAGGGCGCGGCCGGCACCCTGTTCAAGCGTCCGCAAGGCGTGGTGCGCAGCGTGGACAGCTTCGCCGACCAGGTCGGTGGCACCCTGCATTTCCACAACACCGCGCAGGAAACGCCGATCCAGGAAATCTGGGGCTACCAGGTCAGCGACGCGGCCGAGCCGGAAGGCACGGTCAAGCAGCGCTACCAGATCGACAGCAGCGTATTGCCGGATTACACCAATATCGCCAGCCTGCGCGACTACATCGACGGCCGCTTCGCGCCGGATGAGCGCAGCATGGTGATGGCGCTGCCCAAGGGCGCAGGCTCGCGCAAGCGCGCTGCCGACAGCCTGCCGGCCAAGCCGATGCCGATCGTGCACGTGCTGATTCCGTCCGGCGTCGGCGACGCACCGGCCGCACAGCCGCTGATCCGCAGCTGGGCGCACAGCTGGGAGAACATGTACGACGGCCTCGATGGTGTGGCGATCGATATCCCCGCATTGGACCTGCCGGCGACGCATGACGGTCTGATCCCGCTGAACATCCGCATCAAGGACCCGATCTGGCCGGCGCGCGACATGATCGACGTTTCGGTGTCGGTGAAGCCGGGTGAAGCGCGCACGCTGTGGCTGGACCTGCGCGACCGCATCCTCACCGCCGACAGCCTGTGGATCTCGGTGGCCTCGGCCGCGCCCGGCTTCAATGCCGCATCGTTGGACGGCGCCGAGGTGCGACTGGTGTTCAAGGAACGCAAGGAGGCGATCAAGCAGCACGTCGCAGATCGCTTCAACCAGGTGCGTGACAACTGGGGCTTCCTGGTCGAGGAGCACACCACCTCCAAGCGCCAGCGGCTGTACTCGCGCGTCTATGCTGATCTGAGTGATCTGCTGCGGGTCGATCCGGACCATGAACTCGGCCGCCTGTATTGGAATTACATCAGCTACAACAGCCAGGGCAAGCCACCGTTTGAACAGCCGCAGGCGCCGAAGGGCGTACCGTTGTGGGCGTTCCGCCAGGTTGAAGACCTGAAGTACGTGCGTCGCTTTGTCGACTGGTGGATCGAGAACCGTCAGGTCGCCTATGGTGATTTCGGCGGCGGCATTTCCGATGACAGCGACCTGACCCAGCAGTGGCCGGGACTGGCATTGATGGGCGTGGAGCCCGAGCGCCTGAACCGCTCGCTGACTGCGCTCTCCGATGCGGTTTATCGCAACGGCATGTTCTCCAACGGCCTGAGCACCATCGAGACCGATGAGCTGCACGCCTACGAGGAGGGCATCAATACCAACAGCGCGATGCTCTACCTCAACTGGGGCGATCCACTCACCGTCGAGCGCCTGATGGAGACGGTGAAGGCCTTCGACGAGTCCATCATCCTGCGCAACCCGCAGGGCAACCTGCTGTTCTCCAGCAACTGGTTTGGCGGCAACAAGGTTTATCGCGAGCCGAACTGGCAGTGGCAGAAGCCGTATTCGTTCCCGGCACTGCATCCGGCTTTCCTGATGGGTGAGTACAACGCCGATCCGACTGGCCGCAAACTGGTCACCGGCTTGGCTGATGGCTATCTGGCCCACGCCTACAAGGATGACAAGGGCCGCTTCACCCTGCCCAACGAGATCAACTGGGCCACCGGCAAGACCCGCGGCGGCGAGTTGAACCAGGGCTCGGGCAGCGGCGATCTGATGCACACCTTCTGGGCCGCGTGGCGCTGGACCGGCGATGCCAAGTACCTGCAGGCGCTGGACTACCGCGTTGTGCGTGGCGGGCCAGGCGTGCTGTCCAATCTCGGCGAGAACTATGTCGATGTGCTGGGCAGGCAGCAGGACTGGGGCAAGCAGTTGCTGGCCGACGCCGACAAGGGCGGCAGCGGCTTCGCCGCGATCAACGCCTGGCAGCAGACCGGTGACAAGAAGTACCTGGAAGCGCTGCACGCCGACGGCATCCAGGCCAAGGCGCAGCGCGAGTACATGAACACCGAAGGCCACTGGTGGAGCGACCGCGTCGAAGCGCCGAGCGAGTTCCTGCAGCGCCTGCGCCTGGGTGGCATCGGCCTGAAGCGCAACCAGAGCTGGCCCGGGCATACGGTGAGCTGGCAGTTCGCCCAGCCTGATGGTGCCGAGCAGGTCGCTTTGCTGGTGCATGCGCCGTCACGTGAGCGCTTCAAGGTGATTGCCTACAACCTCGGAAACACGCCACTCGACGCGACCATGACCGGCTGGAACATCGCCGCCGGTACCTGGCGGATCCGCAGTGGCGTGGATCGCGATGGCGATGATGTGATCGATGGCAAGGCGGAGGTTCGCGAGGTGTTGCTGGAGAAGAGCCTCGGTACGCGGCTGCGGTTCGCCCCGAAGCAGAACCAGGTATTCGAGTTCGAGCTGGTGACGCCGGGCACGCCGGTGGAAACGCGCGCGGACCTGGGCATTGGCCGTGGCGATCTGAAGATCGAGGGTGAGCGTGTGCTGTTGACCGTGCACAGCCTGGGGCATGTCGGGACTGGCGCTGGTTATGCAGTGCTTGAAGATGCGCGTGGTCGTGAAGTAGCGCGGGTTGCGGTGCCTGCATTGGAAGCGCCGTCGGATCTGTCGCCGCGGACGACGACGGTGGAGCTGCAGATGCCGGCCGGGTTCAAGCGCGAGGGCGCGAGCGTGCGGGTTGGCCTGGAAGGGGATGGGGCTGAGGTGACCAAGCTCAACAACCGCTTGCCGCTGCGGTGATTGTTCAAGTCCCTCTCCCAAAGGGAGAGGGACTTTGCTGACTGTAGTGGGGGGGGGGGGGGGGGGGGGGGGGGGGGGGGGGGGGGGGGCGGCCCCCCCCCCCGCGGCGCCGCCCGGGGGGGGGGGTTGGGGGGGGGGGGGGGGGGGGGGGCCCGCCCCCGCCA
>NZ_JBRREH010000054.1:0-32603 GCF_056760175.1 Stenotrophomonas sp. STEN021
CAACCGCACCGCGCTTGAACTCGGTGCTGAACTTCCTTCGCTTCGACATGAACACTCCTCATGGCCTTGATCGGCCTTCTCGTAAGTGTCCGTGAAAACGGGGGTGAACCCATGGAACGCGCTATCGGCGGGAGACGTGAAGGCAGGCAGCACGGTGCTGGTACAAGGGACGGGTGGCGTCTCATTGTTCGCACTGCAGTTTGCCAAGGCGGCGGGCGCGCGCGTCATCATCACGTCCTCCAGCGATGACAAATTGCGTCGAGCTGCTGCGATGGGTGCCGACGTTGGGATCAATTATCGAGACCGTAGCAACTGGCCGGAATTGGTTCGGAACGCGACGCAGGGCAACGGCGCAGACATCATCGTGGAGACAGGCGGGGCGACCCTGCCGCAATCGCTGGACGCCGCTGGCTGGGGCGGTTTTGTGGCGGTGGTGGGTTTTGTTGCAGGTTACTCGGCCGAGGTTGGGATCCGTCAGATTCTCGCACCGATGCTGCGTATCCAAGGCATGGCCGTCGGCTCAAAAAAGAGCTTTGAATCCATGAACGATGCAATCTCAACACATCGGATTCGACCTGTTGTGGATCGCACGTTTGCCCTAGAGGACTCGGCTGAGGCGTTTGCGTATCTTGCATCCGGCTCAGGCCACTTCGGCAAGGTTGTTGTGGAACTGTAAACCGGACCAAGCGCCGACGTGTCGCAACGCTTTTCACTGAATGCTGGCAACGTAAGCCGTGATGGTCAACAGCGACACGATTGTTGTGCCTAGGACTGTGGCTGCGGTAGTGCTGGCTTCGCGGCGATGGAACTCGGCTAGCATGAAAGGCCCCGTTCCGGTCGGCAACGCGGCCATCATGACTGAAGTGTGTGCTAGCAGCGGCGGCAGGGAAAAGACGTGAACAGCGAGCACCCACACCAGCACTGGCTGAGCCACCAGCTTTCCTAGCCCCAGCACAATCGCGCTTCTACCTGTTCCAGAGGCGACGTTTCGGCGCTCACCCAGAAAGAGCCCCAGGGCAATCAGTGCGCACGGCGCGGCCGCGCCTCCCAAAAGTTTGAGGAACGTCTCTACTGGCGCGGGAGGCGACATTCCGGTGGCCATGGGAATAACGCCGAGCAGCGGGGCCAACAGCAGCGGGTTGCGTGCCAGAGATTTGGTGACCTTCCAAAGAACGTGATGGAGACGTTGCTCGCCTTGAAGCCCAATCTCAATCAATACAATGGCTACAGCGAACAACACGCAAACGGTCAGCAGCGTGGCCACCAACGTGGGGGCGAGCGCAGCTGAGCCCAGCACGGCTGCCGCCAAGGGGAAACCAATGAACCCGGTGTTCGCATACGAGGCATTGAGCCCGTCGATGCTGGCGTCGGCCAAAGCGTGACCGCTGCGCCTGCGCAGAAGCACCGTTGCGACAAACACCGCCGCCGTGCCATCGCCGAAACTCAGGACAAACCCGGGGTGCCAAAGCTCACGCCAGTGCGCATTGGCTACCACATCAAACAGGAGGGCCGGCAATGCCAAGTACACGACGAAGCGATTGAGCTCACTCGTGGAGTGCGGACCGAGCGCCCCCGTCCGGCGAGCTAGCCAACCGGCGAAGACCAGAGCAAAAATCGGCAAGACAATCGCCAAAACTGAAAACATGGATACGAGAACCGGGGGAGGTGGCCACAAGCTTACGCGCCGAACATCAATGCACTCCAATGCTTTTTATCTGCTACAGCGACAACGGACATCACCTACATCCGGACTTACGACGGCTTCATGTACCCGGCCGTTGTGCTCGATTTGTTCTCACGCCAGGTAGTGGGTTTGGCAACACGTCCCACCCAGCACACCGACCTCGTGCTGCAGGCGCTGCTCGCCGCGGTATAGCGCCCGATCCAGGATTGCTTGTGCACTCTGACCAAGGAACGCAGTTCACCAGCGAAGACTGGCAGTGCTTCCTGCGTGAGCACGACATCGTATGCAGCATGAGCCGACGAGGAAATTGCCACGACAACGCAGCAATGGAGAGCTTCTTCCAGCTGTTGAAACGCGAACGGATTAAGCGGCGGATCTACAGCAATCACGACGAGGCAGGCGCCGATGTCTTCCAGTACATCGAGATGTTTTACAACCCGACACGGCGACACGGTTCCAATGGCGGCCTGTCCCCGATAGAGTTTGAACGGCAGTACGCACTAAACGGCTGAAGAGTGTCTACAAAAGCCTGGGCGATTCACGGGGATCCTGCTTCACTGTGGTACTAAGGGTCTGAAATAAGTTTCAATCAAAGACAGCATCTCGATGAGGCACAACATTCAAGCTCGACACGCCGAACGGCAACTCCCGGCCGAGGCTGTGTAAAAACCCTTTGCGGATGATCTTTCGGGGAGAGCGCATCCGACTCACGCAGTTCGGTCAAAACAATGATGCGGAGTTTTCAAGCCGCGATTGCTCTCAGCATGCCTTGCATTCCGACAATCTTGATCATGCGCTTCATGTTGTAAGCCAGAACCGCCAGGCTGATCTCTGTTCTGACCTTCGGAAGCGTCTTCGTGAGCAGTGGTGTCGTACCCAGCCACGCCTTGAGCGTGCCGAACACGTGCTCTACGGTCTGCTTTCGCAAGATAGCGACTTGTGGCCTAGCGTTGAGGCGGAACTGCATCGCCTCAAGTACGTGTTCGTGCTCCCATCGACCAACGCGTCGGTAGTTGGAGGTCGTACATCTGGTACGCATCTGGCAGTCGGGACAGGCCGACGACCAGTATTTGTGCAGTTTCAGTCTGTTCTCTTCGGTGGTAAAGCGGTGGATGGCCAATTCGCCCGCCGGACATTGATAGGCATCGACCACTGGGTCGTAGATAAAGTCCCGCTTGTCGAACCTTCCTTCCGCTTTGCTGTTGGACGTTAGTGGCTTCGGAACCAACGGGATGATGCCCACCTGCTCACACGCCAGTATCTCGGGGGCGTTGAAGTAGCCACGGTCAGCCAACGCTGTCATGTGCTGAGCTCCAAGTGCGTCCTTGGCCATCGTAGCCATGCCAAAGAGTTGGGCGCGATCGTTACCGGCGTTGGTGATCTGGGGCGACGATCAGATGATGTTCGGCGTCAACCGCCGCTTGGAGGTTGTAGCCCACGGTGCCGGTTCCGCGTCCGCTTGAGGTCATCGAACGTGCATCGGGATCAGTTAGTGATATCTGGTGGTCCGGCTTGCCCTTGAGCTGTTGTTCGATGGCATCGAGCGTTTTCATCTGATCACGTACCTTCGCCAGCTTGTCCTTCAGATGGGGGACGCGCCCCTCCGGCAGCAGCGCTGGATCACGATCAGCCCGATCCAGCTCGGCCAGATAGCGCACGACGCTCTGGTCCAACAGTTCGCGACGCGCCTTGATCTTGCCGGTGGTGAAGTTCCGCTCTCGGCTGTTCACGGCCTTGAGCTTGCTTCCGTCGATCGCAACCACAGCATGCGAGAAGACCTTCATGTTCCGACACAGTGCAATGAAGCGACTGCACACTGACATGATGGCGGTGCCGTTGTCCTTGCGAAAGTCGGCGATCGTCTTGAAGTCCGGCGCCAATCGCCCGGTCAGCCAAATCAGTTCGAGGTTACGCTGCGCTTCGCGCTCCAGACGCCGGCTGGACTGGATGCGGTTGAGATAGCCGTAGATGTAGATCTTGAGCAGCGCGGCTGGGTGATAAGCGGGCCGGCCACCAGCGGCGCGATCGACGGTCCCAAAGCCCAGGACACTCAGATCGAGCGCGTCAACGAAAGCATCGACCACCCGCACCGGATTGTCTTCGTGGACGTAATCTTCGAGCCGATCAGGCAACAAAAGCCCCTGTGATCGATCAACGCCATCGACGAATCGCTTCATGCTCAGCACCAACCGAATGGTGCTGAGATATTGCCAGTGGCGCAGGGGTTTTCACACAGCCTCGGCCAGAAGCAGACGTTAGGTTGCGCTGCCAAAACGCGCCTCACCGAACTGGCGGCGTTACCACGTCATCGCCCAACCCGCCATGGCAGCCAGTAACACGACCAGGACCGGCGGAGCACGCGCAACGACCAGCAGCCCGAATGCGACCAGTGCCATCGCGATATCCCATCGGTCATGGATCGCGCTCGTCCACACCGGGTCATACAACGCCGCCAGCAGGATGCCGACTATCCCGGCATTGACGCCTGCAATCGAAGCTTGGAGATCCTTGCGGTGGCGCAGGGACTCCCAGAACGGCAGCACCCCCACGAGCACAAGAAGGGCTGGCAGGAAAATGACCACCAGCAGTGCAAGGCCGCCTGCCCAGCCACCCAGCGGCCCCTCGGCCATAGCCCCCAGATACGCTGCAAAGGAGAAGAGAGGGCCCGGCACCGCCTGCGCCGCACCGTACCCGGCGAGGAGATCCGCCGTGCTCACGGTGCCGCTCTGGACGACCGCGGTCTGCAGCAACGGCAGCACGACATGGCCGCCGCCGAAGACCAGGGCGCCAGCGCGGTACACACCCTCCAACAGCACGGCCAAGGGGGAGCCGCTAACCACCGCCCACACGGGCAGCAGAACAAGCGGCAGCACCAGTAGCACCAGTGCCACTGTGCCGGTTCTTCGCGAGACGGGATAGCCGCCGTCTGATTGGCCGGAAGCAGGTTCGATCTTCAGCATCCAGCGACCGAGCAGTCCGCTGAAGATGATCACCACGATCTGGCCGACGACCGAGGGTATGGACAAAGTCAACACAGCGGCAAAAAGCGCCATCCCTGCCCTCAGACGGTCCGGGCACAGGGATCGGGCCATTCCCCATACTGCTTGAGCCACCACAGCAACTGCCACGATCTTCAGGCCATGCAGCCAGCCGGATTCAACGATGCCCTGGTATTTGGCAACCCCCAAAGCGAACAGGATCATCAGCACGGCCGAAGGCAGCGTAAAGCCAGCCCAAGCAGCCAACAGGCCAGACCAGCCAGCGCGGCGCAAGCCCAACGCCATCCCAACCTGGCTGCTGGCCGGGCCTGGCAGTAACTGGCACAGGGCCACCAAATCAGAGTAGCTACGGTCCGTCAGCCAACGGCGGCGTTCGACGAACTCGAGGCGGAAGTAGCCCAGATGGGCGATCGGACCGCCGAACGACGTCAGCCCCAGCCGCAGGAATACCAGGAAGACGCGCCACGCGCTGTCGCTTGTTGTGGGATCGAGCGCCGACATGGACCATGACCTCCTGTGGTTCTCAGCGGCGGCAAGCCCAGCCAGGCACTGGGATCACGGCGTGGAGCTTCCGGCGTGCCCGGTCACCAGCTCTCCATCTTCCTTTCGGAACGGCCCGGGCAGCGGCGACAGGATCTCCAGCACCACTTCCGAAGGCCGGCACAGACGAGTACCCCTATCGGTTTGTACGAGAGGACGATTGATGAGTATCGGGTGCGCCAGCATCGCATCAAGCAGCGCGTCGTCGCTCAGTCCTGCGTCGCCTAGCCCGAGCGCTTCATACGGCGTCCCCTTCTGCCGGATGGCATCGCGCATGCTCAACCCCGCCGCCGTAATGAGCTCGACTAGGCGCGCACGGCTGGGTGGGTTGGCCAGGTAGTCGATCACTTCCGGCTCGATGCCGACGAAGCGAATCAGTGCCAAAGTATTGCGCGAAGTGCCGCAGTTGGGGTTGTGATAGATGACAGCGTTCACGCACTTTCCTCTTTCTTCAAAACGGTCTCCACCACGCCTGCGGCAGCGGCCAGCGCCGTCGCCTCAACGGCCCCCTTGCGCTCGCTGTATCGGTCCACCAGGTAGTCGCTACGCCCGCGCACCAGAAGGGTGAACTTGATCAGTTCCTCCATCACGTCCACGACGCGATCGTAGTACGCCGAAGGCTTCATTCGACCGTCGTCATCGAACTCCTGCCAGGCCTTGGCCACCGAGGATTGGTTCGGGATCGTGACCATGCGCATCCAACGGCCGAGCACGCGCAGCGCGTTGACCACGTTGAACGACTGAGAACCGCCGCAGACCTGCATCACAGCCAGCGTCCGGCCCTGAGTGGGTCGCACGCTGCCCTCTTCTAGTGGCAGCCAGTCGATCTGATTCTTGAATACTGCAGTAAGGGTGCCGTGGCGTTCCGGGCTGATCCACACGTGTCCTTCTGACCACAGCGAGGCCCTACGCAGCTCCTGCACCTTCGAGTGAGTGGCCGGCACCGAGTCAAGCATCGGTAGCTCATGTGGATCAAAGAGGCGGGTTTCCGCCCCAAGCTGCTCCAGCAGCCGCTGCGACTCAAGCGCCAGCTTGCGGCTGAACGACTGCGGGCGCAGCGACCCATACAGGATCAGGATGCGTGGTCGGTGTGGCTGGGCGACCGGATCGCTGAGCTTGGCGGCCGTGGGGATGTCCAAGGCACCCGAGACCACGTTAGGGATCTGCTGCACGGGGGTTGTCCTGTCATTTTAATTTGATTATTCTAGAATCATGGAACACAAAAAAGCAACCCACGCCTTGGCTGCCCTGGGTCATGCCACCCGCCTGTCGATCTTCCGCCTCCTGGTTCAGGCGGGGAGCGTCGGCAAGCTGGCTGGCGATATTGCGCATGCGCTCTCTTTGCCTGGCGCCACACTCTCTTTCCACCTGAAGGAACTGCTTGCTGCGGGACTGATCAGCGCCGAGCAACGTGGCCGGACCATCTGCTACCGAGCCGAGTTCGTGGCGATGAACGAGCTGGTGGCCTACCTGACTGAAAACTGCTGTGCAGAGGAACAGGCCTGTGAACGCCCCGCAGGATGCTGACCCCATATCCCAGAGTTCGCCAAAATGACCCGTCGTGTTCTCTTTCTTTGTACCGGCAATTACGCGCGCAGCGTGTTGGCCGAATCGACCCTGACAAAGTGGGGCGAAGGCCGCTATCGGTCCTTCAGTGCAGGCAGCCAGCCGGCCGGTCGGGTCAATCCGTTCGCCATTGCTCAGTTGCAGCGCGAGGGCTTCCCGGTGGAGGGCCTGCGTAGCAAGTCCTGGGATGAATTTGCCGAAGCGGATGCTGCTGCCATGGACCTGATAGTCACCGTGTGCGACAGCGCGGCTGCCGAAGCGTGCCCGGTCGTGTTTGGCGATTTCGTGCGCGTGCACTGGGGCTTGTCCGATCCGGCCGGCGTAGAAGGCTCGGATGCACAGAAGGCTGAAGCATTCGATCGGGCACATCAGATCATCAAGGCCCGCCTGAAGGCCTTCCTGGAGATTCCTGACGGGGCATGGGATGACCGTAAAGCTCTCAAGGCACAGCTCGATCAGATTGCGCAGATCAACTGACCGTCCTCCCGGAAACTCCCATGACTACTGAAACCTCCCGCCTGTCCTTCCTGGACCGGTATCTCACGCTCTGGATCTTCGCCGCCATGGCGCTCGGCGTCGGCCTGGGCGCGTTGTTCGAGGGCGTGCCCAACGCGTTGAACAGCCTTTCGATAGGGTCGACCAACATTCCGATCGCGATCGGCTTGATTCTGATGATGTATCCGCCGCTGGCCAAGGTGAAGTACGAGGAACCCCGATGCAGCAGGTTGTTGGTTAGCCAGGCATCCCGCAAAGCCCATCGGCTGCCCTGCAAGCGATAGAGATGATCGGCGACCCAGAAGTCCCCACCGCCATCCATCAATAGACTGCTGATGATCAGCGCCGCACCCGCTGGTAGCGCTAAATGAGTGATTAAGAATCGAGGTGCGAATGGTGCGTTGGATAGTGGGGCGTTGCCCAGTAGTCGGAATTCATTGGGGGGCATCGGCATGTGCCTCCTTCGAATGCCACAGCGCATGCGCGTCGATACGCACCAGTGCTGATGCTTGCAACGCATCGACGCGAACCTGTGCCTCGGCGAGTCGTGTCTGGCGCAGGTTGCGCAACGTCAAGAGGTATTCGGCCAAGGAGGCCTCTCCCAATTCCCAAGCCCGCCGCGTGCGGTTGCTGGCCGTGGTCTGCGCGGCCAGCGCCTGCGCGAATGACTGCCACTGTGTGCGCTTGCTGTCGGCAGCCTGCACGGCGACCCACGCACTTTGCTCCACCGCGCGCCGCACGCCGAGCGCCTCCGCCTCTGCGGCCGCCGCATTGGCGCTTTCCGTGGCAGCCATTGCACTGCGATAGTCTGTGCCAAATGGCACCGTCAGGACAACGCCAATGACACGTTCCGCCCCGCCGCGTTCAGACATCATGCGTACCCCGACTGTGGGGTCGGGCGTGCGGTTGGCGCGAGCTCGCTCGGCCACCTTGGCAAGGCGAGCTGCCTCTCCATCGGCAATGCCGATTTCGACGCTTTGTCGCACAATTCGCGCCAGCCACTCCTGTACCCCGCCCTGCAAGGGATCGGGATCTGGCAGCGTGGATGGCCGTGCGGGAATCTCAATGCCGGGGAACTCGATCACTACCGTTTGTCGTGCTGCCCGTTCTGCGTCGCGCGCAGCGCTAACCTGGGCAGCAAGCATTGCGCGTTCGGCTTGCAGAACGTCGCTGTCCCGCTGCGCGGCATCGCCCAGGGTCACGCGGCGGGCCATTGCTTCCTGCTCACGTATAAGCAACTTTTCCTGCGCTTGCATCTCGTCGGCTACGACGAAACTGCGCAGCCATCCGGCCCAGACTTCCAACAGTCGCCTTGCCATTTGGTGCTCGGCATCTTCAAGGCGCATATCGGCCACTCTGCGGGTGCGGCTACCGATGTCCCGATCTATACGTGCCTTGTTTGGCAAGCGAACAGCACGGCTGAGCTGGATTTCCCATTCGTTGTAGCGACGCGCTTCGTTGGTCACGTTTCGACGTTGTAGGCCGCTACTGAGTTCAAACTCGTGGCTACCGGCTTCAAGGGCGCTTTGCGTGGCAGCAGCCGCGTCCAAGCGAGCGGCTGCTGCATTCACGACCGGCTGGGTTTTCATCGCCGCTTCGACTTGCACCTGCGGAGGCAGCCAAGAGAGATCATCGGCGTGCGCTTGCGCGGGATGAAATGTCAAAGCCGCGATAGCCACCATGACGGAACCAGTCGGCAGCACCAGGCTGCATCCTTTGTTTTTATTCGTCATACCAGTCTTCCACTTGCCAACACCGGCTCCACCCACCAGCGCACATCGCTCGATGCGATGCGCTGGCGCAGATGCGCCAGAACCTGTTCCAGCCGTTCGGGTTCGATCAACACCCAGATGACGCGCCGATCCACACGGCCGCGAACTTTCTCGCGAATGGACGCGCGCGCGAAGTCGCCGGTATGCCCTTCGGCGTGCAACAGGGTGAACCCTGGCAGCACCGGGTCGGCCATCAGGGCATCGGTGACGGCGTCTTCGAGCGTGGGTGGAAATACCAGATTCAGGCGCACCAGTTGCGCTTCTTTCAATCCGTTCATGCATGGACTCCTTGTTGTGAGGAGATGGCCTGGCCGAATCGCCGGTACAGCACCGGCAGCAGGACCAGGGTCAGCGCCGTGGAGCTGACCAGCCCGCCAATCACCACGATGGCGAGTGGGCGCTGGATCTCAGAGCCAGGGCCACTGGCCAGCAGCAGGGGCACCAGACCAAAAGCGGTGATGGAAGCCGTCATCAGCACGGGGCGCAGCCGTCGCAGAGAACCTTCACGCACCACCTGTTCCATGGGCAGGCCCAGCGCGTGCAGGTGGTTGAAGTGCGTCACCAGCACCAATCCGTTGAGCACGGCGATGCCCAGCAGCGCGATGAAGCCGACCGAAGCAGGCACCGACAGGTACTGCCCCGATAGCCACAGCGCCGCCACGCCGCCGACCATGGCAAACGGCACGTTGCCGAGGATGAGCGCGGCCTGCCGCACCGAGCCGAAGGTCATGAACAGCACGAAGAAAATCAGCCCCAGGGCCACCGGCACCACCATGCCAAGGCGGGCCGCTGCACGTTGCTGGTTCTCAAACTGCCCGCCCCATTCGACGCGATAGCCGGGCGGCAGCGGCACGTCGCGCGCCACGGCTGCGCGCGCTTCATCCACGAAGCCGACCAGATCGCGCCCGCTCACGCTGGACTGGATCAGTGCGAAGCGCGAGCCGTTCTCGCGCCGCACCAGCACGGGGCCATCGGTGGTGGCGATGCGCGCCAGCGAGGCCAGGGGGATTTCGCCCTGATCGCCACGGGCGAGCTGCAAGTCCTTGAACCGCTCGGCCGATCCGCGCAGCCGGGCATCCCCGCGCACCACGATGGGCGTGCGCCTGTCCGGCTCGATCACCAGCCCGGCCGGAACGCCTTCGAGTTGCGCGCGCAACTCGTCCTGAACCTGTGTTACGGCCAGCCCGGCGCGCCCCGCCGCCTGCGCATCCACCTTCACCTGCAGGTATTCCACGCTGTCGCTGGCCTGGGTGAGCACGTCGCGCGCACCGGGCACTTTCTCGATGCGAGCGGCCATGCGCTGCGCCAGATCGCCCAGTGTTTGCAGATCAGGGCCGAACAGCTTGACGGCCACGTCGCCCCGGCTGCCGGTGAGCATTTCTGAGATGCGCATCTCGATGGGCTGGGTAAAGCCGAATTCCAGGCCGGGGAAGGCATCCATCACCTTGCGTATCTCGGCACTCAAGGCCTCCTTGTCGGCTGCATGCCAATCCTTGCGCGGTGCGAGCTGCATGAACAGGTCGGTTTCGTTCAGGCCCATCGGGTCGAGCCCCAGCTCGTCCGAGCCCACCCGCCCGATGCTGTGCCGCACCTCGGGCACTGCCGCACTGATGGCCTTCTGCACGGCCAAGTCAATCTCCAGCGAGCGCTGCAGCCCAATGGACGGCGGTTTTTGCAGTTGCAGCAAGATATCGCCTTCGTCCATCGTCGGCATGAACGCCTTGCCCGTGCCGAGGTAGGCCACCACACCCAATGCCAGGGCCGCGATGGCGACTGCCGATGCGCGTAGCGGGTGGTGAAGCGCAGCCTCCAGCAGCGGTTGGTACAGGCGCGTAGCCCAGCGCATCACCCACGGCTCGGTGTGCGCGTGTTCCTTGAGCAGCAGCGAGGCCAGCACAGGCACCAGCGTGAACGACAGCAGCAGCGAGACGCCCAGGGCGAACACGATGGTCAGCGCCACCGGCACGAACAGCTTGCCTTCCAACCCTTGCAGCGTGAGCAGGGGCATGAAGGTAAGGCAGATGATGAGGATGCCGGAGGCCACGGGCACGGCGACCTCGCGCGCCGCCGCGAATATGCGGTGCAGGCGCGGCTGGTGCGCACTGGGCGCGTGCGGGTCGAGCCGACTGACGGCGTTTTCCACCACCACTACGGCAGCGTCCACCAGCATGCCGATGGCGATCGCGAGGCCCCCCAAGCTCATCAGGTTAGCGCTCATGCCGACCAGACGCATCAGCAAGAAGGTGCCCAGTGCCGCCAAAGGCACCATCACCGCCACAACCAGCGCGGCGCGAAGCTCGCCGAGGAACAGAAGCAGCAGGATAACGACCAGTACCGTCGCTTCCAGCAAGGCGCTTTCCACCGTGCCCACGGCGCGCTCGATCAGCGTGCTGCGGTCATAGAACGGCACCACTTTGACGCCGGGCGGCAGGCTGGGAGTCACCTCGTCCAGCCGGGCTCGAATGGCTTTGACCAGCGCCGAGGCATCGGCCCCGCGCAGCGCCACCACGATGCCTTCCACCGCTTCGCCCGCGCCGTCCCGGGTGACGGCGCCATATCGCGTCACGCCTTCGATGCGCACCTGGGCCACGTCGCCCAGGCGAACTGGGGCCGTACCATTGGCCCCCGCGCGCAGGATCAGACGGGATAAATCGTCCAAAGTGTGGATCGCGCCTTCGGCGCGCACGATCAGCGTGTCTTCGCCTGCATCCAGGCGGCCCGCACCGTCATTGCGGTTGTTGCGGCCGATCGCCGTGATGACATCAGAGAAGCTGAGGCCCGCAGCGGAAAGCCGTGCGCGATCCGGCACCACAGCAAAGCTCTTGGCTTCTCCACCCAGCACGTTGACATCAGCAACACCGGGCAGCGTGCGCAGAGCCGGGCGCAGCGTCCAGTCCAGCAGGGCGCGGCGCTCGCTCAACGTGAGGCCACCGCCTTCGATGGTGAACATGAACACGTCCGACAGCGGTGTCGAAATCGGCGCCAGCCCGCCGCTGACGCCTTCGGGCAGGCTGCCCGAAACGCCGGCATAGCGTTCAGCCACCTGCTGACGCGCCCAGTAGATGTCGCTGCCTTCGGCGAAGTCCACCGTGATGTCGGCGATGGCGTACTTGGCCGTGGAGCGCAGCATCACGCCCCGCGGCACGCCGAGCAACTCCATCTCCAGCGGCGTGATCACGCGCGACTCCACCTCCTCAGGCGTCATGCCAGGGGCCTTGATAATCAGCTTGACCTGCGTGGGGGAAATATCCGGATAGGCGTCGATCGGCAGTTGCAGGAAGGCCACCAGGCCCGCACCCGCCAAAGCCAGCACGCCAAGCAGTACCAGCGCACGTTGGCGCAGGGAAAATTCAATCAGACGGGACAACATGCGTGGTCGCCCCTCATTGCAATGGAATCATGGATTTAAGCAGTGCCGTACCGCGCACGACGACCTGCGTGCCTGCCGCAAGCGGCGCAGTGTCTGGCGAGACGGCACGCACGGCGCTTGACGCCTCTGATTCGTCTTGCCCCAGCAGTCGCACCGGAACAGCGCGGACGCGTAGGTCGCCGTGCTTGTCTTGCGATGACGGCTCAGCAACGTAGACCACGTGGGCGCTGCCCGCTGGCAGCAGTGCGGACGATGGCACGCTCAAGGTGCCCTGCGGTGCTGGCAGCAACAGCGCGACACTGATCTGCTGCCCGGCCGCATAGCGGTCTGCCCCTGCCTGATCTGCATCGACGCGGGCACGTACCCGCAGGCTCTGACTACTGAGGTCAGTGTCGCCACCAACAGCCGTCACGCGAGCGATCGTGCCATCGGGAAGACGCACTTCCAAGCCTGGGTGGAGATCCGAGCGCCAGCGCAGCGGAACCGCGACGCTGACATCCAGCGGGCCAGGCTGAGCCACTATGAAGGCGATGTCGAGCGGCGCGACCGCCTGCCCGAGGCTCAGGTGACGACGCATCACCCGCCCGGACAAAGGCGCCAGCAATTCATACTCGCCGGCCTGCCCGCCGCTAACGGGTCGAAGCCGTGCGAGGGCGCCATTGGCCTCTTGCAACGTACTTTGCGCAGCCGCCGCGCGCGCCTGGGTTTGCTCGTTGCGCGTGGCTGGGATGATGCCCTCGGCCAAGAGCGTGGCATCGCGCCGGGCCTGCGCCGTAGCCACCGCCGCTTCGGTGCGGGCACGCGCCAGATCAGCCTGAGACGCCAGAACGTCCTTGCTCTGGATGCGCGCCAGTGCCTGACCTTGGCGCACTGCGGCGCCTTCATCGACCAGAACGCGCGTCACCACACCGCCATATGGCGCCACGACCTGCGCGCTAGCCGAGAGTGGTGCCACCGTCTGCGCGGGTAAGCTATCCAGCGGTATCACTGCAGCATCCTTGACGAGTGCGGTTTCCACACCCTGCGCGCGAAGCTGAGTGGCATTGAGGTGAACGCCGCCAGCGTTCGGTTGGGCGACAGCTTCGCTCGCGTCTTTATCGGCTACGGTTGTCTGCTGGGTTGCCCAAGCCCACCAGCCGTACCCTACGGCAGCCAGAACTGCCACACCGACGGCGGACAGGGCCAAGGTCTTGGTTCGGCTGGAGGTGCCCGCCGCTTTCAAGGTCGGGAAGCTCATGCTTGTGCCGCCCCAAATGACGTAGAGCAGAGTAGAGAGCACACAGCGCGAATTGAAAATTCGTCGCATATGAAGCGGTGCGCGAGGTTAATGAGGCGAAACATGCGGTCGATCTCTTGTAAAGATCAGCTCATGTTCTTCGGTGAATCTTTGAGAAAGCTTTGGAGAAAGCGAAATTTTCTCTGTACGATCTATTCAGAAAAAAACCGCTTGTCTTGAGCCACAAGCTGCCGGTAAGTTGACTTCTCAGTCACTTGATCCGATAGCCAGGATAGCCAGCGGTTCGCTTTTTTGCCATCTCAAACATCGGGGCCATGCGCCATGGACATCAAGAATTCCGAATACCGTTTCAGTCCTTTGGTCATAGGACTGCATTGGCTGACCGTGCTTCTCATCATCGCGGTCTATGCGAGCATGGAGCTGCGCGGACTGGCACCCAAGGGCGCCTTGAGAGACGCCATGAAGTCCTTGCACTACCTGCTGGGCCTCAGCGTTCTGGTGATCGTCCTTATTCGTGTCTGGGTGCGCAGCCAGGCGGGCGCGATGCCCGCGATCCAACCACCCATGCCACGCTGGCAGGCCACGCTCGCCGATGTCATGCACTATGCGCTCTACAGCTTCATGCTCGCCATGCCGCTGCTCGGATGGCTCACCTTGAGTGCGGCGGGCAAGCCGATTGTTCTGTTTGGCTTGCCCATTCCGTCTCTGATCGGCACCGACGTTGCTTTGTCGCGCCAACTCAAGGATGTCCATGAGGCGCTGGCGACATTGGGCTATGTCTTGATCGGATTGCATGCGATGGCGGCGCTGTTGCACCACTACGTCATGCGTGACACCACCCTGGTTCGCATGCTCCCCGGTCATCGTCCCTGAACTGCTGGCCTTGGGCTGCTTCACATGGATTTGATTTTCCAATGACAAAATTTCACCACCGCGCCCACCCTGAAAGTCACCGCACTGAACATATCGGATGGCTGCGCGCCGCTGTTCTGGGTGCCAATGACGGCATCATTTCCACGGCCAGCCTAGTTGCAGGCGTGGCTGCTGCCCATGCAAGCCATGCCAGCATCATGACCACGGCCATCGCGGGGTTGGTAGCCGGTGCCATGTCCATGGCTGCAGGCGAGTTCGTGTCGGTCTATTCACAAGCTGATACGGAAAAGGCAGATCTGGCACGGGAACAAGATGAACTGAACCGTAGTCCGCATGCAGAGCATCGGGAACTGGCCGCCATCTACGTCCGGCGTGGCCTGGATCATCGGCTCGCGGATCAAGTCGCCACGCAGTTGATGGCACATGATGCGCTGGGCGCGCACGCGCGCGATGAACTGGGCATTTCTGAAACGCTGAGCGCTCGCCCGCTGCAAGCTGCAATGGCGTCCGCCGGGAGCTTCGCCGTGGGCGCGGCCATGCCGCTGGCTGTGGTTCTGCTGGCGCCAGAGCAGAGCCTGCTCTATTGGATCGTCGCGACGGCGATTGTCTTCCTGGCCCTGCTCGGCGCTGCGGCTGCTGCCGTGGGTGGTACGCCGCTCTTCAAAAGTGCGCTGCGCGTCGCGTTCTGGGGCACATTTGCCATGGCGGTGACAGCGGGCGTGGGAGCCATGTTCGGCACTGCGGTGTAGATCTGCGTCAATCTCAGAGCAGCGGTGGCCAAGGGCCAAGCCGCGCGGACAGCCGACCGTTGTCCAGTGAGAACGCCAGCGGCAGGTCTATGGCATGCGCGAGAGCCAGGGCCAGCGCCAGTCCCAGTCCAGCGTGATGCGCCGTGCCGCCTTCGGAATCCTTGCGCCAGAAGCGAAGGCCGAATTGATCTAGATCGGATGCCTGCAAATTGGGAGCTGTGTTGACGATGGTTAACATCCAGCCGGATGCCTCGAGCTCCAACCTACATTGAATGTCGTCGCCTTCGGGCGCGTATTCAATGGCATTGCGCAAGAGGTTGGAGAGGATGCGTTCGATCACGCCCTGATCACTTTGCACCCATGCTGATTCAGGCAAAGTCACGCGGATGGGTGACTTGGGTGCCATTTTCTGGACGTTGAGTCCCGCCAGTAACTCTTGCAGCAAAGCTGTCAGATCCAGAGGATCCAGCGCCAGTGTGTGTTGGCCGGACTCAAGACGCGCCAACAACAGCAGAGTGTCCACACTGCGCTGCATGCGTGAACTGGCCTTGATCATTGCATTCAGGGCGCGCTGGATTCGGGCCGGGTCGGCATCGATCAAAGCGCTTTCTGCGCTGATGCGGATTTCCGCCAGGGGCGTGCGCAACTCGTGGGCCACATCGCGGGAGAAGCGGCGCTCGCGGACAATGGCCGCATACAGGTGATGCAAGCCCTGATTGAAGGCTTCGGCAAACGGACGCAGTTCACGGGGAAAGTCCGCTCCGATCCGCGCAATCGGCCGATCCGAACGCAGATCGGCCAGTTGCTCGCCGACCCGCTCCAGCATGACCACGATATGCCGAACCATGAGCAGCGCCAGGCCCGTCGCTAGCAGCGTTGCCAGCACAATACCGCCCAAGAGCGCAAAGTGGATGCGCCGCTCGGTTTGATCCCAATCCCGGCGTTCTGTTGCGACGACTAATAGCTGAGACCTCTCTCCAGTTACCGACACGCGCGTCGCCAGCGCGCGGCCCGCGTGGCCATCCGGAAGTGTCACGTCGTAATAGCGCGGGGTGCCTTGCTCCACCGGGCCAAGCGATAGCTCGGCGCCTGCACTGCTGGGAGAGCGTAGCAAGGCCCGGTGGGTCTGCGAATCGAAGACCGTGAAGAACTCGGTATGCCCGCCAGGCTCATATTCCGGCATGAGGCTTTCGAGCTTTCTCGCATCCAACTCCTGCAGCACGCGCCCCACCGCCGCTGATCGTTGCATCAGGGTGGTATCCATCCGTCGATAGATTTCGTGGTCAATCCAGTAGTCGAGGACGGGAAACAGGATCGCGAAGGTTCCTCCAATGCAGATCACCAAGCTGGCAGCCAGCCGCCGCTGCAAGGACCAGGATCCGCCTTGACTCGCATCAGAAAGGGCTTCGGAATCGGGACGTACCATCGTTCAGGGCAGGATGTAGCCGAAGCCACGGCGTGTCACGATCAGTTCATCCAGGCCGCACTGGGCAAGCTTGGTTCGCAAGGTGCTGACGATCACCTCTACCACTTTGTCCGATGCATCGCTGCGGCTGTCGTACAAATGTTCAAAAATCTGCGAGCGCGACAGCGTGGCGCCGCGCCGACGCAGCAGCAAGTCGAGCAGTCCATACTCCTTCGGCGTGAGCCCAAGATCAATGCACTTGAACCTCGCGATGCGCGAGCGCGGATCGACCTCCAGATCGCCGTGGCGCAGAACTGGAACGTCCCGTTGCGGTGGACGCCGTACTAGCGCCCGCAGGCGAGCCAGCAGTTCGGCTAGCTCGAAGGGTTTTGTCAGGTAGTCATCGGCACCCGCATCCAAGGCCCGCACCCGGTCGTCGAGCAGTTCGCGCGCGGAGAGCACCAACACCGGTGCGGCATGGGCCTCCCGGCCCAATGCGCGCAACACGCCAAAGCCGTCCAGCCGGGGCAGCATCAAGTCCAGAATGATGGCGTCGTACCGGTAGCTGGCAAGAAACTTCAGCGCGGACACGCCATCGGCTGCTGTATCGCAGGCATAGCCTTCCGACTGAAGGCTCTGGCTCAGGGCTTCGGCCAGCGTTTGCGAGTCTTCCACGATCAATATGCGCATGTGCTTTCTTCCATTCAGCGCATCTCGAAAAGCTCTTGGTGGAACGCTTCCGGCTCCAACCCCTGGGCCAGCAGGTCGGCGCGCAACGCGCGGCCGAAGGCCGTGGGGCCGCAGAACCAGACGCTGGCGTCTTTCCAACTTGGCACCATAGCACGCAGGCGCTCACCCGTCAGGCGACCGTCTTTCTTGTCGATGAACAGGTGTAGCGCCACGCCGGCCGCCTGGCTGTCGGCGCGAAGCTTCTCGATGGCCTGCGGATCAGCGTCGCTCGTCGGATGGAACAAATCGACGGGGCGTGCGTCTTGGCCTTTGTGCTGCGCCAGATACTTCATGCGCGCAATGAATGGGGTGATGCCGATGCCGGCGCCGATCCAGATCTGGCGGGCACGTCCGTCGTCGAAAGTGAAGCAGCCGTAAGGCCCCTCGACCGTCACCCGGTCGCCAACTTGTAGGCGTTCCGGTAGCCGGCGGGTGTGGTCGCCCAGCGCCTTGGTGATGAAGGTGATGCGCCGGTTTTCCGGCACCCAGGCTGAGGCCAGCGTGTAGGGATGCGGGCCTTCTTTCGGGTTGGACATGGCGAAGGCAAACTGCCCGGGCCGGTGGCCGGGCCAGCCCGGGTCCATCCGCAGGGTAGTTTCCAGCACGTTCAGCGCAGGGTAGGTCTGCAGCGATTCGATGACACCGTGCGCGGTGCGCTGCGCACCGACCCGGCCCAGCAGTACCCACGCCGCCGATACCGTGCCGCTCGCCAGCAGCATAGCCAAAGCCCAGCCCACGGGCTGCGCCCAATAGGAGAACTGCACAAGCACCAAGGTGTGGAAGGCCAGCACCAGGTAGATCGCTGCCATCCAGTGGTGTGTCTTGGCGAACGGCCGGTAGGGGAAGCGCTTAACCAAAGCCAGCACCAGTAGCACCGCGACGGCGTAGAAGGCCCATTCGCCCAAGTCCTCGGCTAGTCCGCGCCAGCCACGCAGCGCCGATTCAATGGAGCCCATTGAATCAGCCGCTGCGCGGGGCTTGCGCGCCGGGCGCGTCAGCCAGCCCCAGCCTACGGCCCACTTGGTACCCTGCGCCCACAGCCAGTGTACTGTCGCAGCGGCCAGAGCGGCGATGCCGAGCCACTTATGCAGGCGGTACATCTTGTCCAGTCCGTTCAAGCTGGGCTCCAACCACGCAGGGCGCGTGGCCAGCACCATCGCCACGGACATCGCGCCGATGGCCAGTACGCCGCTGTATTGAATCCATACCGTTCGCAGGGCGAAGTAGTTGGACTGCGCAGGCCAGAGCGTATCGGTAAAAAGCCATAGAGCGCTCAATGCCAGCGCAAAAAACCAGAACGTCCAAATTATTCTCTTCATCGTGGATTTTCCCCACATTCTGCGGAAGGCGCATGCGGTGCTGGTCTGAAACCATCAATCCAGAAACGCGATAGCGTGCCTTTGAATGTGACCATGTATCCGAAATTACAGAAAATTTTAATTCTGGCATCCCAACCTTTGGTAATGCTTTGGATTGATCAACCATCAATAATAGGATCTAATTTTTCCCACCGGCTTGTGGCATTACCTTGACTCAAGAAATGGTTGACCCCCGACGCCGCCCAATCTCCCATGACACCGCGCCGCCGCGCACCGTCGCGGCAAGCTGCTGCCCCATTCGCTGCTCGATCACCGGTTTCCACGGCACCAGGCTGAACCCCATGCCGTCATCGAGCATCGCGTAGCGCCCGCTGGCCAGCATGACGGAGCGCCGGTAGATGCCGGCCACGCGCTGCCCATCGGCCACCGGGCGATGCTCCAGTCCGGTTTTCGCCGCAATGTCCTTCGTAGCCTGCGCCAGCTCCCGGTTGCGTAGCGTGCCCAATAGATTGCGCGCCAGGATCACGCGCTGGCCGCGCCGCTCGGCCAGCCCCTGTTCGGCCAGAAAATCGGCGCGCTGCTGCATCGCCTGCTTGACCTCAGCACCAAAGCATAGGTCGCCCAGGCCCGAGCCGCCGCCGATCAACTGCTGGTCCAGCCAGGTGGCACCGATGACGCGGGCCTGCCGCTCGATGGGCAGGTGCGATTTCAGCTCCACGGCCACACCGCTCAGGCGCTGCGCGTCGTAGCGGCGGCCCTGCTCGGGCAGGCCGTCCGGCACCTTCCATAGCCCTTCGGCCACGCGCTCCACGATGCCGGCACGGCGCAGGGCTTCCAGCCGGCGGACGTGGGCCGCGACGACTTCCTGCGGGTCGCGGCCGGGCTTGGCCCGGCCCTGCTCGATCACCAGGTGATGATCGGTGCGGTACAGGCCATCGCTCGCCAGCGCGGCGATGTTCTTGTCGGCCGCCCGCACCTCGGCGGAACCGCGCACCTCCACCACCGCGCCAGTGGGATAGTTCGCCAGCTTGTCGCGGGCGTTCAACGCGACGTAGTGGGCCTTGCCGTCCACGCCGTCGTTGACCAGATAGCCGCGGTCATGCAGTTCGTCGGCCAGCCCCTTGGCAGACACGCGGCCGACGATGGTGCGGCCGTCGTCGCCCGGCTCGAACACCGCCAGCTCGCGCGGCTGGCCGCGCATGGCCCGCTGCATCGTTCGGATGATGTCGCCACGCTCGCCCAGGGCACGCAGCGTCTTTTCCGCGTCGGCATGGGCGGCCCAGGTGCCGGGCTGCACCTCGTCGGTCAGGCCCAGGCGCTGCAAGGCTTGCAGGCGACCCATCAGCAGCAGGCGCTGGCGTTGCAGCCGGGGTTCGTTGAAGCGTTCGATCTGTACCCGGCCATCCTCGTCGGCCTCGCGTTGCAGGGTGCGGTCGAGGCTCATCCACCGTTCTTGTTCCACCTCGCGCTGCAAGGTCTGCTGGATCTCCAGTTCGGTGCGCAGCCCCAGCCATTCGGTCGCCAGTTCGGCGGCCCGATGGCGGAAGCCATCGGCGATGTAGTCGCCCGCGATGATGAGGTCTTTGCCGGTGTCGTCGCGCCCGCGCACGACGATGTGCGTGTGCGGGTTGTCGGTGTTCCAGTGGTTGACGGCCACCCAATCGAGGCCTGTGCCCAGGTCGGCTTCCATGCGGCCCATGAGGTGCCGCGTGTAGGTGCGCAGGGCGCAGACGGCCGCCAGGACGCAAGCGCGCATGGCGCGCGCCGCCCTTGACGGCGAGAACGCCGTGGTACGGTGAAGGGAACAGCAAGACCGCCCACACCCCGCCCACTGCACACAGTCGGCTTTTGGCAAGCGGAGCGCGCAGGCCCTCAAGGGCCGGAGGCGTCAGGGATCAAAGCCGGATGGCCGCGATTCGGCACGAAGCGCGGGGCGCAGCCCGCGAGCCCGACGGCGGTACGCCGGGACGCCATGCAGTTCTGCCTGCTGATGACTTGCACAATGATTCAATAAATGTTGTATTATCGAATCATGAACGAGACCCAAGCTGTTTCCGCGCTGAGTGCCTTGGCCCATGCCCAGCGCCTGCGCGTGTTCCGCGCCCTGGTCGTCGCTGGCCCCGAGGGTTTGACGCCCAGCATCCTGGCCGACCAGCTCGACGTGGCCCGCAACACCCTGTCCTTCCATCTGAAGGAGCTGGCGCACGCCGGCCTCGTCACCATCGAGCAGCAGGGCCGCAACCTGATCTACCGCGCCGAGTACAGCCACATGAACGGCCTGATCGGCTACCTGACCGAGCACTGCTGCCAGGGCGGCGTGTGCGAGGTCAGCCCGTCTTCCGCCATCTGCACCACCTGCTGAAAGGACTTCTCATGAAACGCTTCCACGTCCACCTGCACGTCGATGATCTGAACCGCAGCATCGGCTTCTATTCCCAACTGTTCGCCGCGCAGCCCGCGCGCACCGAGAGCGACTACGCGAAGTGGATGCTCGAAGACCCGCCGGTCAACTTCGCCATCTCGACGCGCGGCAGCAAGCCGGGTATCGACCACCTGGGCATCCAGACCGACGATGCCGAGGAACTGGCTGGCCTGAAGGCCCGCGCGCAGGCCGCCGACATGGCACTGCTCGACGAAGGCACCACGACCTGCTGCTACGCGCGCAGCGAGAAGCACTGGATCACCGACCCGCAAGGTGTGGCCTGGGAGCATTTCCACACGCTGGGCAACATCCCCGTCTTCAACGAAGCATCCCAGCCCGCAAGCGGCGCCGCTGCGGCGTGCTGTGCGCCAAGCGATGGCCGCGCCGCGAAGCCCGCTGCATCTTGCTGCTGACGCGAGGCACGCATGACGACTGAAGTCACCTACAACGCGCTGTTCATCTGCACGGGCAATTCGGCGCGTTCGATCCTCGCCGAAGGCATCCTCAACGAGCTGGGCAAGGGCCGGTTTCACGCCTGGTCGGCGGGCAGCCATCCCAAGGGCGAAGTCCATCCGCTGGCGCTCGCCACGCTGGAGCGCCTGCATCTGCCGGCGACCGGCTACCGCAGCAAGAGCTGGGACGAGTTCGTGGCGCCGGATGCGCCGGTGTTCGATTTCATCTTCACCGTCTGCGACAACGCCGCCGGTGAGGCGTGCCCGCTGTGGCCGGGCAAGCCGGTATCGGCCCATTGGGGCGTGCCCGACCCAGCGGCCGTCGAAGGCACGGAGGAACAGCAGCGCAAAGCGTTCACGGACGCCGCGATCACGCTGCGCCGGCGCATCGAGCTGTTCCTGTCGCTGCCCCTGAAAAGTCTCGATGCCATGTCCTTGCAGCGCGAGCTGCGCGACATTGGCCGCCAGTGAGGCCAGCGCGATGACCGCAGGAGCCGATACCGCCGGCCGCGCGCCGGCGGCGCCCGCCATGAGCATCTTCGAGCGTTACCTGACCGTGTGGGTGCTGCTGTGCATCATCGCGGGCATCGCCTTGGGCCAGCTTGCGCCCGGCGTGTTCCAGGCCATCGGCCGCATGGAAGTGGCCCAGGTCAATCTGCCAGTGGGTCTGCTGATCTGGATCATGGTGATCCCCATGCTGCTCAAGGTGGACTTCGGTGCGCTCGGCCAGATCAGACAGCATTGGCGCGGCATCGGCGTCACGCTGTTCGTCAATTGGGCGGTCAAGCCGTTCTCGATGGCGCTGCTGGCGTGGATCTTCATTCGCCAGGTCTTCGCCGAGTGGCTGCCGGCCGACCAACTCGACAGCTACGTGGCCGGCCTGATCCTGCTGGCCGCCGCGCCCTGCACGGCGATGGTGTTCGTCTGGAGCCGGCTGACGGGCGGCGATCCGGTGTTCACGCTGTCGCAAGTGGCCTTGAACGACACCATCATGGTGTTCGCCTTCGCGCCCCTCGTCGGCCTGCTGCTCGGGTTGTCGGCCATCACCGTACCGTGGGACACGCTGCTGACCTCGGTGGTGCTCTACATCGTCATCCCGGTCATCATCGCGCAGGTGTGGCGCCGCGGGCTGCTGCGCCAGGGCCAGGCGACGTTTGACCGCGCGCTGGCGCGCATCGGCCCGCTGTCGATCGCCGCGCTGCTGCTGACGCTGGTGCTGCTGTTCGCCTTCCAGGGCCAGGCCATCATCCGCCAGCCGCTGGTGATCGCCATGCTGGCGGTGCCGATCTTGATCCAGGTGTTCTTCAATTCCGGCTTGGCCTACTGGCTCAACCGCAAGGTAGGCGAGAAGCACAGCATCGCCGGCCCCTCGGCGCTGATCGGCGCGAGCAACTTCTTCGAGCTGGCCGTGGCGGCAGCCATCAGCCTGTTCGGCTTCCACTCCGGCGCCGCGCTGGCCACCGTGGTCGGCGTGCTGATCGAGGTACCGGTGATGCTGCTGGTCGTGCGCGTGGTCAACCGCTCGCGTGGCTGGTACGAACAGGCTCCGCGCAACGCAGGAAGGCATCCGGCATGAGCCTTGTCACGATCTACCACAACCCGGACTGCGGCACGTCGCGCAACACGCTGGCGCTGATCCGCGCCAGCGGCATCGCGCCCACGGTCATCGAGTACCTGAAGACGCCACCTGACCGCGAAACCTTGCAGGCGCTGATCGCACAGATGGGCATGTGCGTGCGGGACGTGCTGCGCGTCAGGGGCACGCCGTACAAGGAACTCGGGCTGGATGCCGCCCATTGGAGCGATGACGAATTGATCGACCAAATGCTGGCGCACCCGATCCTCATCAATCGGCCCATCGTGGTTTCGTCCCTGGGCGTGCGCCTGTGCCGCCCCTCGGACACGGTGATTGAGCTGCTGCCGCAGCGACCGGCGGGCGAGATTCGCAAGGAAGACGGCACACCGCTGCTGGTGGACACGCCGATCGCGGAAAACGACACGGGCCTCACCACGGCTTTGCAGGAGGCCGGACTTCCCACGGATGATCTGACCGAACCGGGGCGCAGCTTCTTCGCCTATGCCACGGTGACAGACGAGCGCGTGGGCTACGGTGGCTTCGAGCATATGGGCCGGGATGTGCTGGTGCGCTCCCTGGTGGTGCTGCCGCACGCGCGCCAGCGCGGCATTGGCGGCGCCATGCTGGCGTTACTACTGCGACGCGCCTTCGATCAAGGCGGACGTGACGCCTGGCTACTGACCACGACGGCGGCGCCGTTCTTCGAGCGCGGGGGCTTCAAGCCGGTGGAACGCACAAGCGCACCGACTTCTGTGCTGGCGACGCGGCAGGCTGCGAGCTTGTGTCCCGCCAGCGCAGCGTTACTTAGGCGGCCGATCCATTTGTAGTGCAGAACCGTCAGGACTCGCGCTGCTCGATCTGCAACCGTGCCCGTTCGGTCTCCCGCGGCTGGACTACTTGATAGCGCTTGGACACCACGGCCAACGGTCGCTTGGTATCAGAGCGATAAAGCATGTTGTAAGCCAGAACCGCCAGGCTGATCTCGGAATGCAAGGCATGCTGAGAGCGATCGCGGCTTGAGAACTCCGGATGATTGTTTTGACCAAACTGCGTGAGTCGTATGCGCTCTCCCCGAAAGATCATCCGCAAAGGGTTTTTACACAGCCTCGGCCAAGAGCGGACGTAAGGCTGGGAAAACGCGTTTGCCAGAGGGAAATCGAGCAGCGCCTCGGTCAGCGTGAGTACAGCGCGCGCTGCAGGTAAGGCGCTGTGGCTCCGACGCCCCGGCTCGCTACGTCCTGCGGCACGCCCTCGGCGACGATACGACCCCCCTTCTCCCCGGCGCCCGGGCCTACGTCGATCATCCAGTCGCTGTCGGCGACGACCCGCATGTCATGTTCGACGACGACCACGGTGTTGCCTGCGTCAACCAGTTCGTGCAATTGCACCATCAGCTTGTCCACGTCGAAAGGGTGCAGTCCAGTGGTCGGCTCGTCGAGCACGTATAGCGAGTCGCCATGCTGACTGCGCTGCAGCTCGGTGGCCAGCTTGATGCGCTGGGCCTCGCCGCCGGACAGTTCCGTCGCAGGCTGCCCGAGCCGCAGGTAACCCAAGCCAATGCCGTGGAGCAATGCCAGTGCACGGTGCACGGGCACTTCGTCGGCAAAGAACGACAGCGCCTCGTCCACCGTCATCCCCAGCACTTGGGCGATGTTGCGCCCGTTCCACTCGATTTCGAGGGTCTTTTCGTTGTAACGCTTGCCGTGGCAGGTAGGGCATGGCGCGTAGACGCTCGGCATGAAGAGCAGTTCGATGCTGACGAAGCCTTCGCCCTCGCAAGTGGGGCAACGTCCCTGCGCCACGTTGAAGGAGAAGCGACCCACGCCATAGCGGCGCGCCTTCGCAGCGCGCGTGGCTGCGAACAGCTTGCGCACATGGTCGAACAGGCCGGTGTAGGTCGCCAGGTTGGACCGCGGCGTGCGGCCGATGGGCTTCTGGTCGACGTTGACCAGGCGGCGGATGGCACCCACGCCCGCACCCAGCCGGCCCGCAGTACGCGTTATTGCGTCGGGCAGCGGCATGTCGTCGCTGCTTTCCTCCACCGCCGGCTCGTGGCCGAGGTGCTCGCTCACGAGTTCCACCAGCGCCTGGCTGACCAGGCTAGACTTGCCCGAACCGGACACGCCAGTGACCGCAGTGAAGACCCCCAGTGGGATCCGCACATCGAGGCCATGCAGGTTGTTGCGTTGGATGCCGAGGAGCTCGAGCCAGCCTGACGGGCGCCGAGGCGTGCGCCGACGCGTGGGCACGGAGTCGAACAGATAGCGCCGCGTGTGCGACGCCTCGATGTCGCGCAACCCCAACGGCGGCCCGCTGTAGAGCACGCGGCCACCATGCTGGCCTGCATCCGGCCCCACATCGACAAGCCAGTCGGCGCGGCGCAGCGTATCCAGGTCGTGCTCGACGACGAACAGGGTGTTGCCGGCCGCCTTGAGCTGGCCCAGCACCGCGTGCAGGGCTTCCGCATCGGCGGGATGCAGCCCTGCCGACGGCTCGTCCAGCACGTAGACCACGCCGAACAAATTGGAGCGCGCCTGCGTCGCCAGGCGCAGCCGCTGTAGCTCGCCCGAGGAGAGCGTGGGCGTAGAACGGTCCAGCGCGAGGTAACCGAGACCCAGCCCCTGCAACGCCTCAATCCGCTCGATCAGGTCGCGAGTGATGCGTTGTGCTGCGATCCGCTTCTCCTCGGACAGGTTCGCGGTGCGCCGCACGTCCGTGCCGCCGGTATGCGGCGATCCGCCGGCGGCCACGCGACGAGCGATGTCCTTGCGTCCAGCGGCGCGGCTGCGCGTGGCGGTGGCAACTGGTGTGTCGAACCGGTGCTTCGCCGCGGGCGCCAGGAGTTCGGCGATATCAGCGAGCGGCAAACGCGACAAGGTGCCGATATCCAACCCGGCGAATGTGACCGACAGCGCTTCGCGCTTGAGGCGGCGACCGTCGCACGTCGCGCACGTGGTACCGGACATGAAGCGCGCGACACGCTTCTTCATCAGCGCGCTCTGCGTGTTGGCGAAGGTGTCTAGCACGTAGCGGCGCGCGCCGGTAAAGGTGCCCATGTAGCTGGGCTCGGTTTTGCGGCGCAGCGCCGCGCGCGTTTCAGCAGGTGTGAAACCCGCGTACACCGGAACCACTGGCTGCTCGTCGGTGTGCAGGATCCAGTCGCGGTCCTTCTTCGGGAGCTCGCGCCAGGGTTTGTCGATGTCATACCCCAACGTCACCAGGATGTCGCGCAGGTTTTGCCCATGCCACGCCGGTGGCCACGCTGCGATCGCCCGGTCGCGGATCGACAGCGACGGGTCGGGAACCATGGCCTCGTCCTTGACTGTGTAAACGTAGCCCAGCCCGTGGCAGGTAGGGCAAGCACCCTGCGGCGTGTTGGGCGAGAAATCTTCCGCATACAGCATGGGTTGCCGGGGCGGATAGGCGCCGGCGCGCGAATACAGAATGCGTAGCAGGCTCGACAGCGTGGTGATGCTGCCCACAGTGGAGCGGACGTTCGGCGTACCGCGCTGCTGCTGCAGCGCGACTGCCGGCGGCATACCGTCGATGGCGTCAATGTCGGGTACGCCAACCTGGTCGATCAGGCGCCGCGCATAGGGCGACAGCGATTCCAGGTAGCGCCGCTGCGCCTCGGCATAGAGCGTGCCAAACGCCAGCGAAGATTTGCCCGATCCCGAGATGCCGGAGAACACGACGATTGCATCCCTCGGGAGGTCGACATCGACATCCTTGAGGTTGTGCTCACGCGCGCCTCGCACGTGCACGAAGGCGTCGAACCCGACCGGCGACGGGGACTGGTGTGGCATGGGTTCGCACTCCTGCAGATTCGTGACTATGGTAAATCTGCGCTCGCCGTCCGCGTGAAGGGGGCGTCGAGCCATCCTCACACCGTCGCAACACATCGCTCCACGGAAGCGACTAGTTTGTCAGGCAATAGCGGCCAACTGGCTAGGCGCGCCGATCCGTTGATTTCTTGGCTCAATCAAGTCCTAGGCTTCCAAGTAAGGGAGGGGACGTCGTTACTCCGTCAGACCAACAGGAGACAGCTCATGGTCAAGGTTGCGCTATTCGTTCGCTTCGAAGCGAAAATCGGCAAGGAGAAAGAAGTTGAAAGCTTTCTCCTGAGTGGTCTGCCACTAGTTATGGACGAGCCCGCCACGACCGTCTGGTTCGGAATTCGCCTCGGGCCAACAACCTTCGGCATTTTCGATGCCTTTCCCGACGATGCGGGCCGGGAGGCCCATCTCGCCGGCAAGGTTGCAGCGGCCTTGATGGCCAAGGCCGGGGAAATGTTCTCCGAGCCGCCGACCATCGAGAAAGTCGACGTGCTCGCGGCAAAGCTACCCAGCTAGGCAAGTGGGGCAAGCCGCCACTCGGAGACGCCTTCGGGCGGCTTCGTTGTTTGCCCAACCAAGTCATTGCCATGCCCTCCCCGTCCCTACGTTCGAAATCCATCCCACGGCTCTGCAGCAACCAAGCCGTGCCTCGGAAATCACTGGTCTCTTAGACGGTCGCACCGCACACGGGCTTGTGTATCGACTTATGCGCGACCCGCGTCCGATGTCTACGATGCCTCCTGCATTTCCCTAGCCTCTCAATCGTTGGCTTCGCCGAGGGCCAAGGCCGACGCCAGAGGCCTCGACGATTCCAGCGTCCTGTGGAGCGGGACTTCGCCCAACGCGATTCCACAGGGCGTGGCTCCGGGACTTGTGACCTGCGTGCTCGCAGGGATTGCCTAAGTTGTCGCTGTCCGCTTCGGGTCGCACGCCCTGCGGCCCGATGCACTCGTTGCGAGACGTAAACCGAAGGTGGCCTGGTCGAACTCTATCGAGGAAGCCACATCACTCTCCGTTGACACTTCAGCAAAGGCAGTCTCGGTTCCAGTCGGTACTGGGACTGGCATCACGAACCTAAGCTGCCTCTAGATCGCTAAATACCTCGAGCGGAATCCGTACAAGCAGCAGATTGCAGAGCGAGCACCCGCTGCTTCCGGATGAGCCTGCACTTATGTCCTGCGCGCTGCCGAAAACCCGGAGGTTTGCTCAAGCCCCATGAGATCGGCCCGACGACCGCTAGCAGACGCTCAATCGCTTGGTCGTCGCCGGTACGGCGCGAACCAGCATCCGATCGGCAAGAGCCGGGACGGGGAGATGCCGCCCCAGTAGTGGCGTCACCTGCTGGTCGGCGAGAAATTGTGAGCTCCACGCGTCCTTCGCCACTGGATCCACGCGATCGCGGCGACGAAGAAAACGCTGCACAGGTAACTGCCTTCCGGCCCTTGTGCGCCACCGGTGAAGGTGTCGAGGCCTTGCGGGCGCAGCGCCACCAGGAGTGCCGGCAAGTGCGCATGCATACCGGCGACGGGCAGTTCGAAGCCGGTTGCGAGCAACCAGTTCCACCCCGCGTGCCAGCCCATCACGCCCCAGATACTGCCAGTCCACAGTGCCCAGGCGCAGGCGAACAGCGAGAACAGGGACGTGCTGAGGATGATCAGGGGCGGCTGGTGCGGACTGAAATGCAGGAAGCAGAAAACGAGCGACACAAGCAGCACTGTCACGGCGACATTAGTCTGCGCGGCACCACCGACAGCATCCAACCGCGGAAGATGACTTCCTCCACGGTCGCTTGGAACATGAAACTTACTAGCAGCAGACTCACGGGCGAGCGCCATGCTTGCCCCAAGCCTGCGGCCTGCATGCCGCCTGCCATCCAGATCGTGACTACGACCAGCGCGACTGTGCCGAATCCAACGGCAAGTCCGCGCAGGACGGTTTTCAGCCGTACCGGACCGGTCAGCCCGATGCTCGCCAGCGAGCGCCCTTCGACCAAGCGTACCCAGGCGAGCACGCCCGCCAGCGTTGGCGGGAAGGCGCAGTCCGCGAGGAAGGGTTCGACCCGAGCGATCTGTTCCAGCGTGGGCCTGTCCTCGGGTCGTTTCGTGTGTTCGATGGCCCGCTCTACGGTTTCCCGCGCATCGGCCTCGCCATCGAGGTCGGCCACCAGCACGTAGAAAATTGCACCGGCAGCACCAGCATCGAGGCCCGTCTCCGTGCGTCAGAAGTCCAGCGCATAGGCGCCGACGGAAGGCGATGAACCGAAGGCCTTTACGTAGCCTTTGCTGAGGACGACGGGGACATTCTCGAAGGCGATCGCACCCTTGTGCTTCAGATTGGGGAGTCGCTCCTTGAGGAAGCTGTAGACCTCGCGTTCCAGCGTCGCGAGCGCGCTGCCCTTCTGGCCGATGAAGGCCTCGGCCTGTGACCAGCAGGGTTGGAACTTTGGCACGTGGTACTGGTCTTGCGGGAGCCCCTACGCGAAATTACAGCACCCAAAGTTGCATCCCCGCCCTCGCTGGTCCATGCTGGGGGGGAGCGCTTGTGGGGCCAAATCATGGTTACGCGTTCTTTTAACTACTTTGCTCTTCGATCAGACTTTGATCGTTCAGCCCACCATCTCGTCGCCACCTGCACAGCATTGGCGTCTAACGAGCGTCAGGCGTTGCTCGAGGGCTTGGCTGATTTAGCAGCGAAAATTGCAGACGGAGTCCAAGGTCATCGGGAAGAAGCGGCCATCCTCATAAGCATTCAACGAGTAATGCAGAGGGTGAAGCGTGAGGTATTCACACACGCAACTTCCCCACTCGACCACAATCCTTCATGGCTCCCTGCCTATCAGTGTGTTATCGAAGCAAGCCAAGAACGATGAAACCGTGCCTCACAGAAACCGAGTTGGAAATGATCCAGAGTGCCTACAAGCTCTATGGGGCAAGTGACGGTTTCTGGATTACTTTCAATATCATCACAGAAGCGGTTACTCAAAGAAGCGATTGTTCCGGGAAGGAAGTGACAGACATGGTCAAGAGTGCGTTTAAAGAGTTGGCTCGAACAGACAGCGCGTTCGATGAAGCTTTTTGAATAACAGTAGAGAAAAAGAGCCCGGCGTACCGGGCTCACGGTGCTACTCCCCAGTAGATGCCTCGGATCATGGCCCCCGCCCTCAGTTCAGTCAACCATTTCTGCGCCCTCGGCCAGGAGCTCGGCTGGGTTGCTCTTAAAGCAAGCCGAGCTGCAAATGGGGGATATATAAGGCCCTCACCCGCCCGCTGCGCCATGGGATTGAGTCTGTGCGGGTCCGGTGCTCGTTCGGTCTGGATATGCAGCACTTGGTGACCCCGGTGCACTAGAAGGTCCGAAATCAACCGCCGATGGCAGCGCCACCACAGTAGCTCTGCACACATCAATGCCGTCCGACTTCTCGCGGCAGCAGCCAAGGCTTGTTCAAGCCCATCAGCAAACCCTGCGCTGGCCATGTGGTCTGCGTAGCCCTGAAACGATGAGTTCCTCCACCCGCCGTTCGCCGACCTTGACTGCACTGTTCGCCGCCCCCTAGCCGGGAACCCAATGATAGCCAATGCCTTCCCGAGGCAATTGCGCACTCATCGCGTCGCTGCCGAACCAAGGAAACTTTCGGAAGCCAGGAAACCGTCTGACACCCGGAACTGAGTCGATTTGGTTGGCTTGCAGAACATCGATAAAAGCGCCCCACGTGCCCGTTGAGTACCCCATCGTCCAAACAGTCATGGGTTTTTCCTGCCATCGATCTCAACCCGACTACGCTGGAATTCTTTGCCCAAAGAGCGGGGGCGGGTAGTCTAGAACTTACCTCGACACCTTCGCCTCAGCTGCCCGCTCACCTCTGGCAACAGCGCCAGACCCGGTGATAGGATTTTCCGGTCCGACCGCCTGGCACCTTTCATGAACGAGCACACTTCAACTCAGTGCTTAACTCTGTCCGAGCTTGCCCAGCTGCGGCTCGCGTTTGAGCGCTACGGGACCGGGGATGGGTTCTGGCTCGCTTATACCGACATCCTTGATGCAGCCACCAACAGGCTTGGGTGCGACCGAAATATCGTGAACGAAGAAATGCGGAACGCTTTCCGCAAGTGGGCTAGGGAGGACCCTCAGTTCCTCTGATCGGCCAGAAGCGCCGGCCGTTCCGTCCCCCTGATCAGCGCCTGCCAGACCGTTCCAACGACGGATGCCTATCGGACGATGAGCTGACCGCGCTGCGCCAAGCCTTCGAGCGCTACGGTTCGGGCGATGGGTTCTGGATGGCCTTTGAGGACGTTATGGAACAGGCTGCTACTCGGCGGCGTTGCAGCTGCCAGATCGTGCTCAATGAAATGCGGGCCACCTTCCGCACCTGGTCGAAGAGCGACCCCCGATTCTAGTAGGGGCAAAATGCCTTTCGCCTCCCCTCTGCCAAGCATGGCCAGCCGCCCGGTCGCATGCCCCTCTTGCGGGACGGCGGCCGGAGGTTTCAAATACCGTCTTTCATACCTGTACCGCCGATGGCCTCCTCCCCTCATTTCCAGCTCCTGGAAGAGCTCGTCCACTCCATGGAAAATGAAGTGCAAGACCTCTCGACTGGCGACCGCGTCAGCAAACTCGAGGCCGTACGTCAAGCTGCAGCCCGAGCATTTGCTTGCTGTGAGCAAGCAGATGAGGAGGCAATAGATGCGCTGGTACAGCGCGCCTGCGAAGCGGCCGTAGTACCAACTGACGCAAAGAAGGATGAACTGACGACATTGATTGAGCAGTGACAGACCGCGCCCATCTTTGCTGCCTGTCCCCAATTGGCTGGTAGAACTCGGTGTGGCTCAAGAAAGCAGCCTGCAGGGACTGGTTTAGCCCCCGCTCTCCGCTCCGGTCTCAATCCCAAAGTGCGCCGCAGCCTAGTGCTTGTACGCCGCCTTGATGCCGGCCACGATCACTGCAGTCGGCAATGGCTCGGTCGCCCCCACGTCGTAGCTGTCCCCCAGCACCTGCGCAATCGAGTTCTCGATCACCGGGCCCAGGCTTTCCGCCCGCTTCACATCCCCGATGCAGTGCCACCACTGCGTGTGCCAGAGCACTTTCCCTTCAGTGCTGGGCGTGTGCAGATTTTGTGTAAACGGGATTCGGGTAACAGCTGAGGGAGTCGCCCCTCAAACAGGATGGTAAATCGGTTCAGGACTGCCTTCCAATCACGGATGGGTAAGGTCCATCGTTTGCTGATGTTTGAGTCGCCCGAGATGCTCTAGACAGACGAACGACAGCTTCTGGCCGCATCCGGGCCTGTCCTAGATTTTGTGTAAACGGGTCACCGGCAGGAAACTGCCATCTGACCTGGGGCTACCATGAGTTCACGAAAACATGAAGTACCCAACGAGTTGCTGAGCAGCTTGTTGGCTAACTACAAGAGACCTGAGGACCTGATCGGCGAGAACGGCTTGCTAAAGCAGTTGACCAAGCTGCTGGTAGAGAAGGCGCTCGATGCAGAGATGACCGAGCACTTGGGGCATGAGAAGCACGAGCCGGTGGCCAACGGTGCTGGCAACACCCGCAACGGCCGCAGTCGCAAGACGCTCAAGGGT
>NZ_JBRREH010000055.1:0-31457 GCF_056760175.1 Stenotrophomonas sp. STEN021
GCAGAGGACTTCCCGGTAAAGCCCCTGCCGAGCATGGCTCGGCACTACCACCCCCCTCTCCGCTTCGCGAAAGGGAGGGAGCAAACCCCACCGTTACTTTGTCCTCATAAACCCGAACCGGGTTTCAGGCGATAATCCGCCCAGCGCCGGCGTGTTGCCCGCGCACTCCCCCGTTTCGGAATTGCAATGAGCGAGATTCGCAAGGTACCGGCCTCTGCCGGTGCGGAATGGCTGCTGACCGGTTTTGGCCTGCTCAAGCGTGCGCCGCTGGCGCTGGGTTCGCTGGGCATCCTGTGGGGCGTCGGCACCTCGCTGGTGCTGTCGCTGTCGATGCTGGTGCCTGCACTGGGCACGGTGGTGCAGCTGCTGCTGCTGTTGGCCGGCCCCTTGTTCATGGGCGGCCTGCTGTGGGCCATCCGCGAGGTCGACCAGGGCCGTGTTGCCAAACCCTCGCACCTGCTGCAAGGCGTGCAGGAAGGCCGCGCACCGCAGCTGCTGGTCGCCCTGCTGCCACAACTGTTTGCCGCGCTGCTGCTGGGCACGCTGTTGCTGGTGCTGGTTGGCACCGATGGCCTGCAGCAGCTGTCGGTGGTGATGGTGAAGCTCAATGAGCTCAGCCAATCCGGCGCACAACCGGACCCGGCGCAGATCGAAGCCTTGGTGGCGACGCTGCCGGCCGGGCGCATCCTGTTGTGGCTGCTGTTGTTGATCGCCAGCTTCGTGGCGCTGACGCTTGCACTGTTCGTGATGCCCCCGCAGGTGATGTTCGAGCGCTCCAGCGGCATGCACGCACTGCGCGAAAGCCTGCGTGCCAGCATCCACAACCTGCCGGCCATGCTGGTGTTCTTCGTACTGGCCTTCATCGCCATCTTCGCGATCTATTTCGCGGTGATCATCGTGGCGCTGTTCATCGGCCTGATCGCCGGCCAGGTTGCCGCGATGGCAATCGCGCAGTTGCTGCTGATGGCGATACTGATGCCGGTCTTTGCCGGCGCGGTGTATGCGGCATGGAAGCAGATGCTTGCACCGGCCGATGCAAGCGGCCCGACCCTGCCGCCGGTCAGCAACGGTCACGTGTTCGAAGCCTGATCCAGAGGCGCTCACGTTGCTTGCAGCAAGGCCGCGCAGCGATGCGCGGCCTTTTTGTTTCACACCGTGTCGCGGCTGCGCTTGGTCAGGTACATGGCCTGGTCGGCAGCATGCAGCAGGGCATCCACTTCGGCGCCATCAGCCGGGTAGGCCGCCAGGCCGATGCTGGCGGCGATGCTGAGCGTGAGTGCTTCGCCATCGCGCTGGTAGTGCATCGGTGCCAGCAACGACTGCGTCACCCGCTCCATCAGATGATGGGCATCATTGATGTCGTCGAGCTCTTCAAGCACCAGCGCGAATTCGTCGCCGCCCAGCCGGGCCACGGTGTCATTCTCACGCAGCGCGCCACGCAACCGCGCAGCCAGCTCGACCAGTACCGCATCACCGGTGCCATGGCCCCAGGTGTCGTTGACCGCCTTGAAGCGATCCACGTCCACGTAGACCAGCGCGAACATGCCGCCGTTGCGTTGCGCGCGGTGGTGGGCGCTCTCCAGCCGGTCCATGAACAAGGCGCGGTTGGGCAGCCCGGTAAGCATGTCGTGCATGGCCAGGTGGCGCATTTCCTGCTCCATCTGCTTGCGCTGCTCGACTTCGATCTCCAGTTGGCGGTTGCGCTCGGACAGCTCACTCAACGCATCACGCAACGCCACCCGGTGCCGGTACAACTCCAGGAAAACCTGCACCTTGGACAACAGAATGGTCGCTTCCAGCGGCTTGGCCATATAGTCCACCGCACCAAAACCATAGCCCTTCAGCCGGTGCACGTCGTCGGCATACGTCGCCGTGACGAAGATGATCGGGGTCTGCCGGGTGGTTTCTTCCTGCGACAGTATCTCGGCCACTTCAAAGCCGTTGATGTCCGGCATGTAGACGTCCAGCAGCACCAGCGCGAACTCATCATCCAGGGTGGCTTTCAGCGCATCGTTGCCGCAGGCCGCCTCAACCACTTCCACGTCGAGCTTGGCCAGCACCCGGCGGATCACCAGCAGGTTGGCGGGGTTGTCATCTACGGCGAGGATCTTGGGGCGCTGCACTGCCACCGGCTTGGTCACGAGCATAAGGCTTCCAGCAAAAAGGGAATTTCGGGCAACGGCAGGCAATAGTCAGCGCCTGCCAGTTCCAGTGCGGCGGCCGGCATCATAGCCACTTGCGCCGTTTCCGGGTCCTGAACGATCAGTGTGCCACCGGAGCGTCGTACCCGCGCGCACCCTTCGGCGCCGTCGGCATTTGCCCCGGTCATCAACACCGCCAGCAACCGCTCGCGCCAGACCTCGGCCGCAGATTCAAACAGAACGTCGATAGAAGGGCGTGAAAATGCCACCCGCGGGTCGATGCTCAGGGCAAAACGCCCGTTGCGCTCGATCAACAGGTGGTAGCCGGACGGCGCCACATAGACCCGCCCGGGCTCGGGCAGCTGGCGCTCTTCGGCCTCCTCCACCGGCAGCCCACTGCGGCTGGCCAGCAGCTCGCAGAACACCCGCATATCCTCCGAACCACTGTGGCAGACCACCACCATCGGCACCGGCAACGGCGCTGACAGGCCGCCCAGCAATTGATGCAGGGCAGCAAGCCCGCCCGCCGAGCACCCCACCACAACGGCTTGTGGAGGCTGCCCGGATGCGGTTTTCACAGTAAGCCACCGGCATTGCGGTACAGCCGCAGCTCCGCGTCCAATGGCACGAAATCGCGCGCACTGGGGGCGAAACGGATCGACTCGCGGTTGCCCAGGCACAGGAAGCCGCCACGGCTGAGGCTGCTGCGGAACAGGCCGAGCACCCGGTCCTGCAGCGTGTCGGAAAAATAGATCAGCACATTGCGGCACAGGATCAGCTGGGCCTCGGTGAACACGCCATCGCAGACCAGGTTGTGGTTGGCGAAGGTGACCCGCTCCTTCAACCGCTCGTCCAGCTTCATGAAGTCATAGCGGGCGTGGTAATAGTCCGACAGCGTATGGCGGCCACCGGCCGCCAGGTAGTTCTCCGAATACAGGCGCGCATCACGGATCGGGAAGATGCCTTCCTGTGCCTTGGCCAGGGCTTCGTCACTGAAGTCGGTGGCATAGATCTGGCAGCGCTCGTACAGCCCGGCCTCCTTCAGCAGGATGGCCAGTGAATAGACTTCCTGCCCGTGTGCACAACCGGCCTGCCAGATATTGATCTGCGGGTAGGAAGCCAGCACCGGGAAGACTTCGTCGCGCAGCTTGCGGAATACCGCCGGGTTGCGAAACATCTCCGACACCGGCACCGACAGCTTGGCAATCACCTGCGACACCATGTCGTCTTCGCGTAGCACGCGCGCGGTCAGCTCGCTGACGCTGGGCAGGTTCAGTCCATTCGCCAGCGCCAGCACCCGCCGCTTCAGCGACGACGGCGCGTAACCGGTGAAGTCATAGCCATGCCGCCGCGACATCGCGGTGATGAAGGCATCAACCTCGATGTCGTCGATGTCGTCACGCTGCGCTTGCGGCGCAATGGGGCCTACTTTTGAAGCCATACACGCATCATCGACAACAGCTTGTCCATGTCCACCGGTTTGGTGAGGTAGTCATTGGCGCCGGCATCCAGGCACTTGTCGCGATCACCATGCATCGCCTTGGCGGTGACCGCGATGATCGGCAGGTTGTTCCACTGTGGCAGCTTGCGGATTTCGCGGGTGGTCTCGTAACCGTCCATGCCCGGCATCATGATGTCCATCAGCACCAGTTCGATGGACGGGTTGTCCTGCAGCTGCTGCAGCGCCTTGTAGCCGTCCTGGGCCATCGACACATTCACGCCACGGGCGCGCAGCGACTTGGACAGCGCAAACAGGTTGCGCATGTCGTCATCGACCAGCAGCACCTGGCGGCCACCCAGATTATTGTCATCGGATGGCGTGGCGCTGGCACCGCGTGAGCCGATGCTGTGCAGGAACAGGCTCACTTCATCGAGCAGCCGTTCGGGCGAACGCTGGCCCTTGATCACGATGCTGTCGGTGTACTGGCGCAGCTTGAGGCTGTCCTCGCGGCTCAGGTCCTGGCCGGAGTAGATCACCACCGGCGGCACTGCAACCAGCGTGGCGGCCTTCTCCAGGAATTCGATGCCGGAAATGCCGCCCAGGTTGAGGTCCAGCACGATGCAGTCGTAGCTGTGGGTGGCGATGCGCTCCAAGGCCTCCTCGCCCGAGGCGACCTGGTCGATCTCGACGTTGTCGGCCTGCAGCAGGCGGGTCAACGCCAGCCGCGAATCCGGATCGTCATCGACCAGCAACAACTTGCGCACGATCTTGCCGGCCACATCCAGCAGGTGGTCGAACGCGGCCACCAGTGCCTTGCGATCCACCGGCTTGGTCAGGTAGCCGACCGCACCCAGGGCCACGCCCTTGGCGGCCTCATCCACGGCGGAGATGAAGTGCACCGGGATACCGGCGGTGACCGGGTCATGCTTGAGGTGCTGCAGCACCGACCAGCCGTCCATGCCCGGCAACATCACGTCCAGCAGGATGCCGGTGGGGCGATAACGGCGTGCCAGTTCCAGGCCGCTTTCGCCATCGGCGGCGGCAAGCGCGCGGTGGCCCTTGCGGCGGATCAGGTCGACCAGGATGCGGGCGAAGGCCGGGTCATCTTCCACTGTGAGAATCACCGTTTCGCCGGCGGCGATGGCGTGGCGATCATCGGGAATCCAGTCGATCAGCTGCGCGGTGGCGACACGGGCCGGGCCCGGCGTGGGCGCAGGCCGTTGTTCGATGGCGGCCTGGCTGGCGGCAACGGCGCTGTTGATGCCGGCCGACAGCAGCGGCAGCACCAGGCTGAAACTGCTGCCCTTGTTCTGCTCGCTGTCCACCACCAATTGGCCGCCCAGCAGCTGCGCCAGACGCCGTGCAATGGCCAGGCCCAGACCGCTGCCACCGTAGTGGCGGCTGGTGCTCGAATCGACCTGCTCGAAGGCCTCGAAGATCGAGTCCAGGCGTTCCTCGGGAATACCAATACCGGTGTCGCGTACCGTCAATGCCACATGCTGGTCCTCGGCCGCCGCACCGATACGGGTCAACATGGCGGTGTTGGCCATCGCCAGTTGCAGGGTCACCGAGCCTTCGCGGGTGAACTTGAAGGCGTTGCCTAGCAGGTTGTTGAGCACCTGCTGCAGCTTGGAACGATCGGTGACCAGGGTCTCGGGCATCGACGGGTCGACGTCGATGGCGAACTCCAGGCGGTTCTCCATCGCCATGTGGCGGAAGTGTCGCGTGACCTCGCGGGTGATGGCATCTACCCGCACTTCCTCGCGATGCACGTCCATCTTGCCGGCCTCGATCTTGGACAGGTCGAGGATGTCGTTGATCAGCCGCAGCAGGTTGGAACCGGAATCGTGGATGACCGCGGCGGCCTCCACTTCCTCCACATCCAGGTGCCCACTCTCGTTCTCGGCCAGCTCCTTGGACAGGATCAGCAGGCTGTTGAGCGGGGTGCGCAGTTCGTGCGACATATTGGCCAGGAAGTCGGTCTTGTACTGGCTGGCGCGTGCCAGTTCCTGCGCCTTGAACTCGGTTTCGCGCTGCAATACCTGCAGCACGTCCTTCTGCTCGTTGAGCACTTCGGTCTTCTGCCGCAGCTCCTCGTTGGAAGCCTGCAGTTCCTCGGCCTGCACGCGCAGCTCTTCCTCGGAAGCGGACAGACGCTGCGCCTGCTCTTCCAGCTCCACGGTCTTGCCCTGCAACTCCTCGTTGGTAGCGCGCAGTTCTTCTTCCTGCGTCTGCAGCGCCAGCTGCGAGCGTTGCAATTGCTCCGCCTGCGCGCGGGTATGGTCCAGCAGCAGCTGGGTCTCGTCGGCGCGACAGATATTGTCCAGGCCCAGCGCCACGGTCGGCAGCACGGAGTCGATGAAGGCTTCCTGGGTGGCATTGAAATGGCCGAAGGTGCCGAATTCGAACACGCCCAGCAGGCGGTCCTTCAGCAACAATGGCACCGCCACCAGATGGCGCGGCTGTGCTTCACCCAAGGCCGAGTGCACACCGAAAAATTCGTCCGGCACCTGCTGCACGCTGATGCGCTTGCGCTCCAGCGCGGCCTGGCCGATCAGGCCATCGCCCAGCGCGTACTGCAGGCCCAGATGCTTGCGCCGCTGGAAGCCATAGCTGCCCTGCAGGCGCAGCTGCTGGTCTGCCTCGTTCCAGGCAAAGAACACGCCGATCGGTGCATCGATGCGCGGCGCGATCTGTGACACCAGCGCCTGCGCGTAGTCATCCGGGGTCTGCGCCACCTGCAGCTCGGCACCGACTTCACCAACACTGAGCTTGACCCAGTTGGCATCGCGCGAAGCCACCGAATTGCGCCGGAACACCTCCATCGCACGGGCCATCTCGCCGATCTCATCGCCACGGCCGAGGCCATCGATCTCTATCTCCAGATCGTCGCTGGCCAGCCGCGTCATCTTTTCGGTGAGGCGGTTGATCGGCGTGATGATCACCCGCGACACCAGCCACAGGATAGCGATGGCGATCACCAGGCCGATCACCAGCAGGGCCAGCGAAATATCGTGCGCCTTGGCGATCCACAGGCTCATCTGCGCCCGATCATTCAGCATCAGGCTGACTTCGGAGTTGTAGATGCCATCCAGTGTTTCCGCCAGGGCATTGCCCTGGCCGCCATTGCTGACCGCATGCAGCATCTCAAGCTGGCTGCGTGGCGCGGCATCGCCAGCCGGGCGCAGTACCGCCATGACTTCACTGTCCCAGAGGCGTGCCTGCTGCTGGGTGCGCCGCAGGCGCTCGGCCACGTCACCGCTACCGGCAGCAACCACAGCCGCCTCCATGGCCGCATCGCGGCGCTCGCGCAACTGGGTGAGCGCCTCCATCTGCCGCTCACCGTCCCCCAGCAGGTAGCTGCGGATGGCTATCTGCTGCAGCCGCACCGCCTGGATGGCGTCTTCGATCTGGTTGATGACCTCAAGCTGCACCGCCTCGCGCTTGCGCGCGGCGTCGTCCTGCCCGGAGGTCCGGTAACTGACCACACTGGTGGCCAGGAAGCACAGGAAGAACAAACCAAATGCCGCCAGCATCTTGTTCAGCAGCGACAGATTGTTGATCCAGCTCTCTTTCTTCAGCGTCATGCAGGTATTCCCCCGGGTGCCACCACGCCTGCCCATCCGCGCGGCATGTTTCAGTGAAAATAGCGCAGATTGCTGACGACCGCCTGCTACGGTTGAATCAGGGTGCCGCGGTCTTGCCCTGGTCGCGTGGCTGCAGCCAGCGCGAGGCATGTATACCCAGCTCGTAAAGGAAACACATGGGGATCGCCAGCATCAGCTGCGACACCACATCCGGCGGGGTCAGCACCGCCGCCAGCACAAAGATACCGACGATCGCGTAACCGCGGCCTTCACGCAGCTGCTGCGGGCTTACCCAGCCCAGCAGGACCAGGATCACCATCGCCACCGGCAGCTCGAAACTGGCGCCAAAGGCAAAGAAAATGGCCAGCACGAAATCCAGGTAGGCATTGGCATCCGGAGTGATCGCGATCACTTCCGGGCGGAAGGTGGTCAGGAAGTGGAACACCGCCGGCAGCACCAGGAAATAGGCGAACGCACAGCCGATGTAGAACAACGCCACCGCCGAGCCCAGCAAGGGCAGCGCCAGGCGTTTTTCACGCGCATACAGGCCTGGCGCCACGAACGCCCAGGCCTGGTACAACAGCCAGGGCACGGCAACGAACAGGGCAGCGAAGAACGTCAGCTTCAGTGGCGCGAAGAACGCGCCGGCCGGATTGGTGGCAATCATCGACTGCCCGGCCGGCAGCTGCGATATCAGCGGTGTCGCCAGGTGGGTGTACAGGGTGCGCGAGAACGGCAGCAGCGCCAGCAGCACCACGCCCAGCCCAAGCAGCCCGCGCATTACCCGTGAACGCAGTTCGATCAGGTGCTCGATCAGGCTGCTTTCGTTGAAATCCGCCGCACTCATGGCGCCCGCTCCTGGCTTGGCGGGGTCTGCCCGGCACTTGCCGGCACATCATCCAAGGGGATGCTGCGGTTGAATTCAGTTTCGGTGGCAGGGTCACTGACGGGTGCAGCGGCCGCTTCGTGCGGAGCAAGCCCCGCAGCTGCGGATGGCTGTCCATCGCTCGCGTCGGCAGACGCCAGCGGGCGTGGCTCAATGGTGCGTGGCTCGATTACCCGCTCGGCGGCCGATTCCGGCAGCTCCACTTCACGCTTGAAAGCATCGGCCTCGTTGCGCACCTGTCCGGCCTGGTCGCGCAGCCCGGCCTCGGCCTGCTGCATCGACTGACGTACGTCCTGCAGGTTGCGCTTGAGCTCTTCGGCGTGCAGCTCGCGCTCCAGCTCCTGCTTGACCGAGTCCCACTGGTTGCGCGCACGGCGCACCCACAGCCCGGCAAACCGCGCTGCCTTGGGCAGACGTTCCGGGCCGAGGACCACCAAGGCAACCACTGCGATCAGCAGCAGTTCGCTGAAGCCGATATCAAACACGTCGTGCGCTCTGGGTCAGCGCGCGTCGCGGTCGTGCTCGGCCTGCTTTTCGGCGCTCTTTTCGGCGCCGCGCGACTCGTCGCTCAGCTGTGCAGCCGGCTTGTCCTCGTCACGCATGCCCTTCTTGAACTCTTTGACTGCACTGCCCAGATCCTTGGCGCCGCTCGTCAACCGCTTGGTGCCAAACACCAGCAGCACGATGACCAGCACGACCAACCAGTGCCAGATGCTGAAACTGCCCATGATCTGCTCGCGTTATCTGTGTGGAGGTTGTCGAGCATAGCGCACCAGGTCTTAATTGATCGCTATGCCAAAGGTCAGTTGCCGCCGTCCAGGCTTTCGGTGCGGATCTCGCCTTCGGAGACCGGCTGGAAGCCCTGCTGCGGTGCCGGTTCAGCGGTGGCCTGCTGCAACGGCGCAGTGGTTGCGGTATCGCTGCCGGCCGTGGTGACCGCCGGCGCCTGCACGCTGACCGCATTGCTGCGCGGCGCGCTTGCCACCACCGGGGCAACGCTGCCCTGGGTGCCACGCTTTTCGCGCGCGGTATAGGTGGACTCTTCCAGACGATCACGGAAGGACACGACATCGGAAGATGGGGCGGTATTCAGGCGGCCCTCCAGGATCATCCGCGGCGTGGTGTTCTGGCCGTAGGCATCCAGGTTGGCGGCATCGTCGATCTGCAGCACCGCACCGTCCAGCGCCACGCCGGCGAACAGGCCGCGCGCGCGCGACCACGACCAGATTTCAGCCTTGAGCTGGCCGTCGGTAGCTGCCGAGGCATTGCGGCCAACCGGTCCGGCGGCGACACCGGCGTCGGCGCCGAGAGTGAACTTGCCGTTGACGATGTTGTCCAGGCTGCGGTCGTTGCGGAACACCAGGATCACATCCGAAGACTGCACGCCGGCCTGGAAGCCGATGCTGCCACCGGTAAGTTTGATGAATACGGGGTTGGACCAGCTGCCATCGGCCATCTTCACCGACATCAGACCGTGGCCACGCCGCCCACCCAGCACCAGACCGGCCTTGATGGTATCCGGCAGGACGATGATGGCGCGGCCTTCATCCAGCAGCTTGTCCGGGATGGACTGCTCGGGGATGTTCTGGATTTCACTGAGCACCCGCACCGCATTGCGGGCACGCTGATCTTCCTGCGGACCGGCGACAGCAGTGGCGGACAACAGGCTCGCGGACAACAGCAGCACAAGGCACGGCAGGCGGCGCATGGGTAACTCCGTAGGTCGATGCATAGAAAGATAGCGCAAGTGCCTGAAATTAGTAGCGCGGCTCTGAATAGCTGGTGAGCGGGTGTGAGGCATGATCACCCGTAGTGCCGAGCCATGCTCGGCAGGGGCGTTACCGATGATCCCCGTGCATGGCTGGCTTGGCGCCATGGTGAAAGCCCCTGCCGAGCATGGCCCGGCACTACACCCAGACCCGCAGCGCTCCCTTCTTTGCCCATACCTGCGAAAATGACCGGATGTCCAACGCCCCCACCACCGCGTTGCTCGCGGTCAATCTAGGCACGCCCGACACCCCTACCGCTCCCGCGGTGCGGCGCTATCTGGCGGAATTTCTCAGCGACCCCCGTGTGGTGTCGATCCCGGCCTTGCTGTGGAAACCACTGCTGTACGGGTTGATCCTGCCGCTGCGCAGCGGCCGCTCGGCGCAGAAGTACGCCCAGGTCTGGTTGCCCGAAGGCTCACCGCTGGCGGTCCATACCCGGCGCCTGGCCCAGGCCATGCAGCAGCAGCTGCCACAGTGGCGGGTACGCGAAGCCATGCGCTATGGCCAACCCGCCATGCTGTCGGCACTGGATGCATTGGCTGCCGAGGGTATCCAGCGGATCGTCGTGCTGCCGCTGTACCCGCAGTACTCGACCACCACCACCGCTTCGATGGAGGACCGCGTGCAGCAATGGCAGGCACGCAACCCGAAGGTGGCGGTGCAGACCATCCGCGACTATGCCGACGACCCGGCCTGGGTCGCCGCGGTCGCCACCTCCATTGCCGATTACTGGGCCGAACATGGCCGTGGCGGCAAGCTGGTGTTCTCCTTCCACGGCATCCCGCAACGCCTGGCCGACGCCGGAGATCCCTACCCGCAGCGCTGCGAAGCCAGCGCCAAGGCCATTGCCGCAGCGCTCGGCCTGACCAGCGAAGAATGGGAACTCGCCTACCAATCGCGGTTTGGCCGCGAGCGTTGGCTGCAGCCCTACGCCGAGCCACGGCTCTGGGAACTGGCCGAGGGCGGCATCAAGACCCTGGACGTGGTCTGCCCGGGCTTTGCCACCGATTGCCTGGAAACGCTGGAAGAAGTGCAGATGGGCTTCAGCGAAACCCTGGCCGAACGTGGCGCACGCATGCGCTACATTCCCTGCCTCAACGACAGCCCTGCCCACGCCACCGCGCTGGCAGCATTGGCGGCAGCGCAAACGGCATGAACGCAACGCCTTTTGAACTGCAGCTCGATGGCATCCGCGTGGCCGGCCTGCGCACCGGCAACCCGGAAGGCCTGAAGGTCCTTGCCCTGCATGGCTGGCTCGACAATGCCGCCAGTTTCCTGCCGCTGGCCGCACAGTTGCCGACGCTGGACCTGGTGATGGTCGACCTGCCCGGCCATGGCTATAGCGACCATCTGCCGCTGACCACGCCGTACACCACCCCGCACGCCATCGTGCAGACCCTGGCCATTGCCGATGCGCTGGGCTGGGACCGCTTTGTATTGCTCGGCCATTCAATGGGCGCTGCGATTGCCAGCCTGGTCGCCGCCGTGGCCGGTGAGCGCGTGCAGGCACTGGTATCGATCGAAGCACTGGGCGGACTTGCCGCGCCGGCCGACGAAACCGTGCAGCGCCTGCGCACCTATGTACAAGCGATGCTGAAGCTGGATGCCAAGCAATTGCGGGTATTCCCCGACCTGAGCGCACCGGTACGCGCGCGGATGATGGTCAACCAGCTCAGCGAGGCCTCGGCGCGGCTGCTGATCGAACGTGGGGTCAAACCGGTCGACGGTGGCTGGAGCTGGCGTAGCGACCCACGGCTGATGCTGCCCACCGCGGTACGCATGACCGAGGAGCAGGTCTGCGATGTGGTCAGCGCCATTCTCTGCCCGGTGCAGGTGATTTATGCCACGCCAGCCCAGGCCTACTTCCCGGAGCCCGAACGCAGCCAGCGCGCGGCGCTGCTGCCCGATGGCCGCCTGCACACCCTGCCCGGCCATCACCATGTGCACATGGATGACCCCGAGGCGGTCGCCGCAATCATCCAAGGCTTCATCGCGACATTGCCCGACCCCAGCTGAATATGGAAGCCGATGCTAACCGCATCGGCTTCAGTAGTAGCCGCTGCAGCCGATAACACCGGCATTGCCGTAATCGAGAAGATGTCCCGCAGCCCCGCAACGGGTGCTGCGCGCCCCACCATCGCATGCCCCCCCGCCCCGCCCTTCGGCCCGGTGTCATCACCGGCCTGATCCTGCTCGCCTGTTGGCTGGGCTGGACCACCACCAGCGTTGTCGCGCTAGGCCACCGTCCCACCGGTGACGAAGCCGCGGTGACGGCGCTGGTGGATCGACTGCGCGCGCAGGGGCAACTGCCTGCAACGAACGCACCGTTGGCGATCCGCCTGAGCACTCCCGGCTGCGCCTGCGAACAAAGCGAGCAGGCCTGGCAGCAGATCAGTGCTGCGTTGCAGGCACAAAGCGGACTGGCCATCTCACTGAACACACTTGCCGCCCATGAGCTGCTGCTGTTGGCCGCCGATGGCAGCCCGCTCTATGCCGGCCCCCTGCAGCCCTCCGCGCTGGCCTGTGGCCGCAGCAGTGCAGCGCTGGCCAGCTGGCTGCCTGCGCTGCTGGCCGAACACACCCCACCCTTATTCCTTCCGCCCAGCTGTTCCTGTTGACCAGGAGTTCCCGATGTCCATTCGCCCCCACGCCACGACGCCACCTCCCGACGCCTACTACACGCAGCTGGCCTGCGCGGCGGACCGCTTGTTCCTGTACTTCGGTCTGATCCTCGGTCTGGCGTCGTTGGCGCTGGCACTGTGGTCTGGGCAATGGCTGCCGTTCTATGCCGTGAGCCTGCCTTCGCTGGCGCTGATGGCGGTGCAGATCAAGCTGGCACCGGGCAGCCTGCTCAGCAGGGTGACCGTGGCCCTGGTGCTGATGGCGCTGGTTGCCGCCACCATCCAGCAAGCCAATGGCCTGGTGGAAATGCACTTCGGCGTGTTCGTGGTGATCGCCTTGTTGCTGTACTACCGCGACTGGATACCGGTGGTAGTCGCTGCCGCAGCGATCAGCGTGCATCACCTGGCCTTCTACTGGCTGCAGACCCGCGGCCTGCCGGTACGCGCATTCGCAGCGGGCAGCGGCCTGAGCATTGTCTTGCTGCACGCGCTGTACGTGGTGGTGGAGACCGCCTTCATCAGCGCGATGGCGGTGCAGCTGCGACGCCAGGTACTGACCCTTGGGGCTGCACCTGCACGCCTGCGCGCGATGGTGGATGCGATCGCCAGTGGGGAAAGCAACGATGCCATTGGCGACGAACGCAGCTTCGCGGCCGGCACCCTGGCCGATGGCGTGCTGCGCATGCGCACCCAGCTTGAGCAGAAGCACCAGCAGGAAGCCGCGCTGCACCACGAAAACACCCAGATCCGCGCCTCGCTGGACGCCTCCCGCACCGGCATGATGATTGCCGACAACGAGCACATCATCCGCTACGTCAACCGCTCGGTGGTCGCGCTGCTGCGCAACCAGCAGGACACGCTGCGCAAGGCCTTCCCCGACTTCAACGTCGATACATTGGTTGGCAGCAGCATCCACCGCTTCCACGCCAACCCGGCGCGCATCCGCGGCATGCTCGACCAACTCAAGAAAGTGCACAACGGCCAGATCACGATCGGCCCGGTGCATTTCAGCCAGGTGGTGACGCCGGTTTTCAATGCCGACGGCAGCCGCAGCGGGTTTGCAGTGGAATGGCACGACCGCACCCAGGAGCTGCTGCTGGAAAACAGCGTGGCCGACATCGTCGCTGCCGCCTCGGCAGGCGCACTCGACCAGCGCCTGCAGACGGTAAGCGAGGCCGGCTTCATCCAGACGCTTACCACCGGCATCAACCAGTTGCTGGAGGTTGTTGCCACCACCACCGGCGAACTGCGCGCGATGCTGTCCGCGCTGGCTGCCGGTGATCTGGATCATCGCGTGCGGGGCGACTATGCCGGCGACTTCGAGGCAATGAAGACCGACGCCAATCTCACCGCCGAACGCCTTACCAGCATCGTCGGGCAGATCAAGCAATGTTCACTGGCGATCAACACTGCCGCGCACGAGTTGGCGGCCGGCAACGACGACCTGTCGCGGCGTACCGAACAGCAGGCCGCCAACCTGGAAGAAACCGCGGCGTCGATGGAGGAACTGACCTCCACCGTACGCGAGAACGCCGCTTCGGCGCGGCAGGCCAATCAATTGGCAGTTGACGCGGCTGATGTCGCCGCACGTGGCGGCGATGTGGTCGGCCAGGTGGTATCGACGATGCGTGCGATCGAACTGTCGTCCAAGCGCATTGCCGAGATCATCGGGGTGATCGACGGCATCGCCTTCCAGACCAATATCCTGGCACTGAACGCTGCGGTGGAAGCCGCGCGTGCCGGTGAGCAGGGGCGCGGTTTCGCGGTGGTGGCATCGGAAGTACGCAGCCTGGCGCAGCGCTCGGCCACCGCCGCACGCGAGATCAAGGAACTGATCGGCGACTCGATGGGCAAGGTGGATGATGGTGCGGCACTGGTCGCGCAGGCCGGCAGCACGATGAGCGAGATCGTCGTCTCGGTGCAGCAGGTCAGCGATATCGTTGCGCGGATCGCCGCTGCCTCGCAGGAACAATCGGTCGGCATCGAACAGGTCAACCACACCGTCGTGCAGATGGATGAAACCACCCAGCAGAACGCGGCCCTGGTGGAAGAAGCCAGTGCGGCTGCGCGCTCGATGGAAGAGCAGGCCAGTGCATTGGCGGAGGCGGTTTCGGTGTTTCGTTATTCGGATGCTGGTGGAGCTGAGGTGATACGCCTAGTGGGGTGAGGTTGCGGTTGTTGCAGAAAAACAGGCGTAAACGCAGAAGCAAAAGCAAAGCAGAAGCACCCCTCCCTAGCCCTCCCCTTGCCTACGGCAAAGGGAGGGGACGGATCGTGCAATTGGCGGCCTTCTCGATACCTGCAGCGCCTGCTGTTCTCCCTCCCTTTGCCGCAGGCAAGGGGAGGGTTGGGGAGGGGCGCTCTTGGCTCTTGGCTCTTGGCTCTTGGCTCTTGGCTCTTGCCTTGTTCTTGCCCTTGCCTTAGCCCTTCTCCCGCTTGCGGGAGAAGGGTTGGGATGAGGGGAGGCTTGTGATCTTGCCGGTAGGGCCCTGCCGAGCATGGCTCGGCACTACTGTGGCCGGCTTTGGCCTCAGCCCTGCGCCCGCAGCAGCTGATGCAAGGTGCTCTTCAAGCGACGGCCTTCCTCACGCAGGTAATCACGCTCATCCCGCCACGCAGGAAAGCGCGCTTCCACTTCCGCCCAGAACGCCGGCGAGTGGTTGGCCTGCAACAAGTGGCACAGCTCGTGCACCAGCACGTACTCGAACGCCGATGGCCGCGCCAATACCAGGGCCAGATCCAGCGCCATCGAACCATCCGGTGCCAGCGAGCCCCATTGCGAGGACATCACCTTCGGCCGCAGCCGCGACGGCGCACGTGCCAGGCCCGGCAGATAACGCGGCAACCATTGGCCGACATCGGCACGCACCTGCACTTCATAGAACTCACGCAGCGCGCGCCGCAACGCGGGCTCGCCTGCACGTGCCGGCAGCTGGATCGTCACCACCCCAGCATCCGCCTCGATGCGGGTAAACCGGCCCTCTTGCCACTGCACCGGCAACAGCTCACCGCGCAGCGGCAGCACACCGGGCTCACGCAGGCGCAAGGCCGGTGCCAGCAAACCATCGCCGCCCAGCCGCGCCAACTGCTGCTGCAACCATTGCCGGTTGGCCTGCAGGAAACGCTCGCCGGAAACCAGGCTTGCCCGTAGCGGCATCGTCAGCCGTGCGCCACGTTCGTCCACGCTGAGTTTGAGCCGGCGTGCACGCGGATCACGCACGCGCAACACGTCGATCTCGGCATCGTCCAGACGCAGGCGCACCGTGTCGCGCTGGATCACCGGCGCGGCGGGGGTCATCAGACGGCGAAGCAGACTAACCATGGTCCCAGCATAGTCCCTACCCGGTTACGAAACCGGGTAGGTCAGCAACGGGTTCAGCTATCAGCCTTGCTCAGCTTGAACGCCTGCTCCAACAGCAGGAACAGCCGGCGGATTTCACCGCTCTGCAGGGCGAAGCGGGCATCCAGTTCGGCGCGGCGGCCCTCTTCGTCGATGTGCTCGAGCTGGTCCAGCGCGCCATCGAGGAATTTCAGCTTGCGCACGATCAGGTCGTCGCCGAGCACGAAGGACAGGTTGTCCTCGAAGATCAGCGCCAGCTTGGTGACCTGCTTGCCGGCATCAAGATGCTTGTCGATCTCGTCGCAGCGCAGTTCCTGGTGCTGGCACTTGACCACCGCGCCGCCTTCGGCCGGGTCCTTCATCTCGCACTCTTCGCCCAGGCTCAGGCCTTCGGGCAACGGCTCACCTGCGATCCACGCGGTCAGGATGGCGCGCGGCGCGACTTCGGCGTTCAGCGGCATCGCCGGGAAGCTGCCAAGCATGCCGCGGATGTCGCTCATCACGTTCTCGCCGGTCTTGCGGCTGGAACTGTCGACCGCAACGTAACCGTGCTGCAGGTCGAGGAACGCATCCGTGCGCGAGCTCTTGACGAAGGCGCGCGGCAGCAGCTCGTGCAGCAGGTCGTCCTTCAGGCGCTTGCGCTCGCGGCCGCCGGGCTTGCGGCCTTCCTTCTCTTCGATCTCTTCCAGCTTGCGCTGCAGCAGGTCGTTCACCACCACGCTGGGCAGGATCTTGTCTTCGCCACCGACAGTCAGCCACAACGCATCGCCGATGCGGTGCGAGAACTGGGTCTTTTCTTCACGACCGAACGGCGAGATGAAGCCGCGCGAGGTCATTTCCAGCGCGCCGACCGGCTTGAGCACCACCTGCGGCAGCAGCGTGTCGACGTCGGAAAAATCAATGGAGGTAGGGAAACGGAACAGCGTGAGGTTCTTGAAAAACATGGATGTCCTATTTCGTATTCATGGTTCAGGGCTTGCTTCTCCACGCAGGAGAAGCTGCTCCGAAGAGCTTGCCGCCATCGAGGCGGGCGAATGAGAAGGGCGCACTACCTGATTTCAGATCACCGTAGCACTGCTCACCCTCATCCCAAGCCTTCTCCCGGCGGGAGAAGGGCTGCTTGATCCTGCTGCTTGTCGCTGCCGTCCAGCCACGCCTGCGCATCAGACTGTGGCGCGTCTTCACGGCGACCGAGCGCCATGAAGTCGAACAGCTTGGGGTCGGCCAGCTGCGACGGGCGGATATCACCCAGCGCGCGGGAAATCTGCTCAATGCGGCCGGGCGTGTCCTTTTCCCACTGCTTCATCATCAGGCCGATCTGCTTGCGCTGCAGGTTTTCCTGGCTGCCGCACAGGTTGCACGGAATGATCGGGAACTGGCGGGTGTTGGCGTATTCGATGATGTCCGCTTCGCGCACATAGGCCAGTGGGCGGATCACCACATGCTTGCCATCGTCGCTGCGCAGCTTCGGCGGCATGCCGGAAATCTTGGAGTGGTGGAACAGGTTCATGAAGAACGTGGCCACCATGTCATCGCGGTGGTGGCCCAGCGCGATCTTGGTGAAACCATTGGCTTCGGCATAGGTGTACAGCGAGCCACGGCGCATGCGCGAGCACAGCGAACACATGGTCTTGCCTTCCGGGATCACCCGGCTCACCACCGAATACGTGTCCTGTTCGATGATGTGGTACGGCACGCCCACCGAGGCCAGGTATTCGGGCAGCACATGCTCGGGGAAACCCGGCTGCTTCTGGTCCAGGTTCACCGCCACCAGTTCGAACGGCACCGGCGCCTTCTTCTGCAGCTGCAACAGGATGTCCAGCAAGGTATAGCTGTCCTTGCCGCCGGACAGGCAGACCATCACCTTGTCGCCGGCCTCGATCATGCCGAAGTCGGCAATGGCCTGGCCTACCTGGTGACGCAGGCGTTTGCCGAGTTTCTGGTGTTCACGTTCGGCCGCGTGCGGATCGCGGGCCCGCGGGGCGGGATCGGGCAGGGAAATGACAGCGCTCATCCAGCCATTCTACCGGGTCGGCGGGGTCACTCACGCGGCCAGCGGCAACGTGTATGCTCAATCCCCGTGGAGACCATGACCCCCGAGCAGATCAGCCAACGCATCGCCGTGCTGCGCGCCGAACACCGCAGCCTGGACGAAGACATCGCGCGCCTGGCCGCCAACCCGGACGACGATCTGGAAGCCAAGCGGCTGAAGAAGCGCAAGCTGCAGCTGCGCGACTGCATCACCAAGCTGGAAAGCATGCTGATCCCGAACGAACCAGCCTGAATGCGGCGTAGTGCCGAGCCATGCTCGGCAGGGGCTTTCCAAGGCAATCCATCAACACCGCAGGGCTTGTGGCAGCGGCGTAAGCCGCAAAGCACGGCAGCGTTGAAATCACCGGCATGCCTGCACCCTGGTTGAGCAGTGGCTTCGCGGCTTACGCCGCTCCCACAAGACCCGTCGATAGGGTAGTGCCGAGCCATGCTCGGCAGGGGCTGTACCGGCACTGCCCCAGCGGAGCATGGCTCCGCTCTACGGGACTCCCATCATGCTGCTGGCGGCACTTCCGGCTTCGCCGCTTCCGGGCTCACACGCTCGATGGTGTGGCGCAGTTCGCGGCCAAGGATGAACTTGGCGTCCTTGGCCCAGGCATCCAGGCGTTCATCGAACAACAGCTTGCTGTTCTGGTCCGGCCAGACCAGGCGCAATTCGCGCATCTTCTGGATGAAGCCACGGAACAGCGTCTTGTCGAAGAACTCCGGCGCGGCCGGGGCATACAACAGGCTCAGGCGCTGCGCAGCCTGCTGGCACAGGCTTTCCAGTTCACCGGCACCCAGCGTGCCCGGGCCATTCTTCACCAGTACCGAGATGGCGATGTAATAGCGCTCGAAGGCCTGTTGCAGCGAATGACCAATCGCACGCAGGCGGAACACTTCATCGGTCTGGCCGGTGCTGCGCGCCAGCATGCCACCGTCGTCCTCGCCCACGTGCTGCAGCAGGCCTTCACGTACGAAAACGTCGATGGTCTGGTCGATGCGGGCAGCGAACTCGTCCTCGGTCCACGGCAGGAACAACTCCGCCTGCAGGAACGGATACAGACCCCGACCCAGACGCAGCAGGCCACCGCGGCTCATGCGGCGGTTGTTCTGGAAGCAGCAGGCCACCCACGACGAGGCGGTGAACAGGTGCAGCACGTTGTTGCGGAAATAGCTCAACAACACCGCAGTGTCGCCACTCACGCTGAGCACATCGCCCAGCGGGTGCTTGATGCGGGTGAGGACGTTGATTTCCTCGGCGTGGGCAATGATGCGCTCGGGCGAATGCGGGGTGACCGTGACCCGGTCGGAGTACGGCATTTCCACCAGCAGCTTCTTGCACAGCTCGATCTGCGCGATCAGGTCGGCCTCGCCCATCGCGTGCTTGGGCGTGGACAGCAACGCCAGCGCCAGCAGGTTGATCGGGTTGACGTCGGCGGCGGCGTTGATGCGCTCTTGGATCTGCTCGGCAAGCGTGTCGACCGTGCCGGACAACCAGCTCGGCTTCTCGTCCTCGGGCACCGGCTGCCCATCCCATTCCGGCGCCATCTTCGCCAGCACATCGTTGAGCGCGATCGGCTCGCCGAAGTTCACCACCACCTGGCCGTAGTTCTGCTTGAGCACCTTGGGAATGCCCCACAGCAGCGCCCAGATCGATTCCTTTTCCTTCGGCCGGCCAGTCAGCTCGTCCAGGTAGCTGTTGCCCTCCATCAGCTTTTCATAGCCGACGTAGATGGGCTGGAACAGCACCGGCTTGCGCGGCTGCCGCAGGAAGGCGCGCAGCGTCATCGAGATCATGCCGCCCTTGGGCTGCAGCAGGCGACCGGTACGCGAGCGCCCGCCTTCGACGAAGTATTCGATCGAGTAACCACCGGCCACCAGCTGCGCGACGTACTCGCTGAGCACCGCCGAGTACAGCGCGTTGCCCTTGATCGAGCGACGGATGAAGAACGCGCCGCCCTTGCGCAGCAAGGTGCCGACCACCGGCAGGTTGAGGTTGATGCCGGCCACGATGTGCGGCGGCACGATGCCGCGGTCGTACAACAGGTAGCTCAGCAGCAGGTAGTCCATGTGGCTGCGGTGGCTGGGCACGTAGATGATTTCGTGGCCAGGCGCGGCTTCCTTGAACTTGTCCAGGTGATGCACCAGCACGCCGGCATAGATGCGGTTCCAGACGTGGCTGAGCATGAAGCTGGCCGAACGCACCACTGGGGTGGAATAGTCGGCAGCGATCTCCCAGGCATAGCCCTGCGCCTTCTTCCAGGCGTCGGTGGTCTTGGAGTTGTCGCGCTTGGCCTGCACGGCGATGGCTTCGCGCACCGAATCCGATTCCAGCACCTTGTCCACCAGCAGGCGGCGGGTGGAAAGATCCGGGCCGATGATGGATTCGCGGATGCGGCGGAAGTGGGTGCGCAGCACGCGCTGCAGCTTGCGGACGGTGCGCTCGGGCTCCAGGCCTTCGTCGACGGTGCCGCGCAGCGATACCGGCGGGGCGAAACGGACGATGGTGTCGCGGCCGTTGAGCAGGATCGCCAGCAGGCGGCGGAAGCGGCCGACCAGCGCCCAGTTTTCCGAGAACAGCACCGCGAACCAGCCGCTCTGCTTGTCCGGGGCGCGGCCGACGAAGATCGACACCGGCACCAGGTGCACATCCAGGCCCGGGTTGGCGCGGTGCGCCTGCAGCAGCTTGGCCAGCGAGTCGGAGTGGGTCTTGGCGCCGCGCTGCTCGGGGATCAGCGCACTGTTGCTGGAACGCCGCGACAGCGCCACGTAGGCGCGCTTGCGCCCGGTCGGGTCGCCGGCCAGCGGCACCAGCGGCGAGGGCAGGCCGGCATCGCGGCAGGCCTTGTCCAGGATCAGCGCGTTGGACAGGCCGTAGTCCTCCAGCACGTACACCACCGGGCGGCCATCGTTGTGCTGGCCGGCCTGCTCGGGCTCGATCTTCAGGCCAAGCCAGGGCTCGATCAGCTTGCCCAGCAGGCGCGCCCACCACGGGCGACGCGCGGCACGGGCCGCCGCTGACGGGCGCGCGGAAGCGCCCGGCACGATGGCAGCAGGAGTGGCGGGCGTCGCGTTGGCGTCGTCCGGCGGCAGCAGTTCACCCTGGTCGGGCTGGGATTTCTGTTTCGACATCGGCGCCATTATGGCTTAGCCGCCGCTGCGGCGTTGTCTGGTGTTTCCGGAGCTGTAGTTTCAGCTGGCTGCAAGGCTTCGGCCTTGGCCTGTTCGGCGGCGCGTGCGGCCACCAACACGGCATCCACATCGCTGAGCGTGCGCGCCAGATACCAGCGCTTGTCGTGGCGCACCAGGGCAACTTCAAGATCCAGCTGCTTGCCAGCCAGCGGGTACTGCACACGCACGGTGGCGCGGTCGCCGTCCTGCGAGACCAGGCCGGTACGCATCTGCTCCACGCTCTCATCCAGCTTCAGGCCATAGGCGGCCAGCACCTGCTTGCTGGCAGCGGCGAACGGGCCGAGTTTCTGCAAGGTGCCGGTCATCCCGGCCTGCTGGAAGGCCTGCTCATCGGCCAGACCAGTGGCGCGGGCAGCAGCCGTGAGGGTGGCAATCGAGGACTGCGCCAGCTTGGGGTCCGGCAGCGGTGCGGCCTGCGCCCAGTCGCTGAGCGCGGTGACCAGCTGCACGTAGTGCGCACGTTCGGCCGCGTTGTAGTCACCTTGATGGCTGATGTATTGCACACCGAACAGGCCCAGCGAATGCGCGGCCTGCCGCACGGCGGCGGTCTGGCCCTCCAGCTGCGCCTTGAAGGCGCGCTGCAGTTTGCGCTCGGCATCCTGCTCCGCCAGCGTGGCCAGCAGCGCAGGCAGCTTTTCGTCCAAGGGCAGCTCGGTCAGCGGCCAGCGGCTATGGCCCTGCGCCCAGGCCGCTTCCAGCTCGGCGTACTGGGCCGGCGGCACCGCCGCGCGGGCATAGCCGACCAGATCGTTGTTGCGCAGGTGCTGGGTCAGCTGGCGCACCGCCGCAGCAGGCTCGGTGGCGGCGCCGGGCAAAGGCTCGGCGTTGCGCTTGCAGGCCGCCAACAGGGCTACAAGGCAGACCGACGCCAAGATCATGGTGTGACGGCGGGGTAGTGAACGGCGTTGCATGGCGGCGGCTATCCTCCCGTAGGCCAAGCATCTTGATGCCTGCCCGGTGACAGCAGCAAGCACGGCCGTCACGGTGGAGCGGAGAGTCGGGATTGGGGTTCAGTGACGGCTGACAGCAGGAGCCCCGCTCCCCGGCCCTCCCCTTGCCTGCGGCAAAGGGAAGGGTGCATGGCTGCCTGGGTGGGTTCATACACGGGGCCGGGTCTACTCTCCGGCTGCCACGCCGCGAAGCGACGAGCGCTGTTGCTCTCAACGAATCCCAACCCGCAAATCCAGGCATAAAAAAAGAGGCCGCCCCGTTGCCGGTGACAGACCTCCTCAAACCGGTACGGGACCGGTAGACATGTTTGACGCATCGCCGGCAGAGCCGGACGAGACGTAGCCTACGCGCCCGATTCAGTTAAAGCAACACTTTATAAACCACAATGTAAGTGATTGATTTACTTGATTGATTCTGCAATTTCACACTGAATGGCCAGCGCGGTGGCGCGCGGGTCGGCCGCCAGGCGGATCGGTCGGCCCACGACGATGGCATCGGCGCCATCGGCAAAGGCCTGAGCCACACCCACAGTGCGTTGCTGGTCGTCACCCACCGGGCCGCCGGGGCGGATACCGGGGCAGACGATGGAGAAACCCTGACCCGTAGCGGCGCGGATCGGCGCGGCTTCCTGCCCGGAAGCGATCACGCCGTCGATGCCGGCGCGCTGCGCGGCCAAGGCGCGCTCCACCACCACATCGACGGGTTCACGGTCGATGCCCATCTGGGCCAGATCCGGGCGCCCCATCGAGGTCAGCACGGTGACCGCCAGCAGGCGCATCTCCGAGCTGTTGGCGGCTGCGGCGGCTTCCATCATGCCGGGGTGCCAGCCGTGGATGGTGCAGTAGCTCACCGGCCACTGCGACAAACGCTTGATCACGCCGGCAATGGTGGCCGGAATGTCGAAGAACTTCAGGTCGACGAACACGCGCTTGTCGCGCCTGGCCAGTTCGTCCAGCACGTCGAAATACTCGCCCGAGGCCAGCAGTTCCATGCCGATCTTGTAGAACGACACGGCGTCGCCAAGCTTGTCCACCCATTCGATGGCTTCAGCCTTGCCCGGCACGTCGAGGGCGAAGATCAGGCGCTCGTCAGTACGCAGCGGCAACGGTGCACGGCTCATCGGGCCACCTCCAGCGCTTCACGCTTTGCCCCGTTGCGCAGGTCCGCCGGCAGCGACCAGGCATTGTTGATCGCCGCACCTTCCCAGCCACCGTAGGTGGGGTTGGACAGGATCCACCAGCGCGAGCCGATCCAGCCCTGGTACTTGTCCAGCAGCAGATCGCGCGCGGCCAGGCTGTTGTCCTCGACCTGCAGGAAATCGGTGAACTGGTCGCCCACCTGCATCAGCACGCGGTAGTTCTGCGCCACCAGCTGGCGGCGGCAGCCCTTCTCACTGCCATGTTCGGTGCAGCCCGGCACCGGCGTTCCCAGGCCCAGATAGACGCTGTCATCGGCGACCGGGAAACCGACCTGGCGCAGGTTGGCGATGGTGGCGTCCTTCATCGCCGCGGTGCGGTTGCTGATGTAGATCATGGTCACGCCCTTGGCTGCAGCGGCCTGCGCGAACTGCACCGCGCCGGGTACCGGCTGTGCCTTGCGCTCATCCACCCAGGCTTCCCAGGTCGCGTCGTTGTAGCTGCTGCCATCGCGCACCAGGCGCGCCTGGTAGGGCGAGTTGTCGAGCACGGTCTCGTCCACGTCCACCACCACGGCCGGCTTCAGCTTGGCCGACTGGTGCGTGCCGCCCTCTTCCGGCAGCAGCGCGGTCCAGCTGCCATCGGCAAGCGCCGCGTCGAGCTGCGCAGCGGCCAGCTTCCAGGTCTGCAGTGCGCTGGCCCGGTACTCCTGCGAACGCTGCACCCACAGCACGGCATTGAGGTTGTCGTTGGGGGCATTGGCCGGAGCCACGACGGCGTCGACCGGGGCCGGCGAAACGCGGCTCAACGGCGCGGTGGAGCTGCAGGCAGCCAGCGACAGCAGGGCGGCGGCCAGCAGGGTTAGGGCAGGAAATCGGGACATGGGAACTACCGGGAATCTTTGAAAACCGCGCAAGTTTACCGGCTCCCCGCTTTGCCCGCCTTGCCAGGCTAAACCGAGAGTCAGGATCGGATTCCGTATCGACACCCGGCCCTGACCCGGGTTTTACCCCGGATTTCGGCTCTCAGCTATGCTTGCGCCCCCCTAGCAAGACCGGAGCCCGGACCGTGACCGACGCCAGCCAGACCCCCGATTTCCTTATCCTCGACGCTGCCCAGGCGCGCGTGTTGGGCTGCCTGATCGAGAAAGAGGCCACCACCCCGGACACCTACCCGCTGACGGTCAACGCCGCCCAGGTGGCCGCCAACCAGAAGACCGCGCGCGAGCCGGTGATGAACCTGGACCCCGGCAAGGTGCAGCACGCGCTGCGCCAGCTGGAGGCGCTGGGCCTGGTGCGCCAGCACTTCGCCGCGCGCGCCGACCGCTACGAGCACCTGACTTGCCCCAAGCTCGACCTGCCACGCCAGCAGGTGGCGCTGCTCGGTTTGCTGCTGCTGCGTGGCCCGCAGACCGCCGGTGAGCTGACCATCCGCAGCGAGCGCATGGCGAAATTCGCTGATGCCGCCGACCTGCGTCACCAGTTGGACCGCATGCAGCAACGCGGCCTGGTTGTGCAGCTGCCGCGTGCTTCAGGACAGCGCGAAGACCGCTTCATGCACCTGCTGTGCGGTCCGGTGGATGTGGATGCCCTGGCTGCGCAGTACCGCGCGCCGGCGGGTGCTGCCGCCACGGCCGACAACAGCGCCTTGGAAGAGCGTGTGCAGCAACTGGAAGCCACCGTCGCTACCCTGCAGGAACAGCTGGCCGCATTGCAGCAGCAGTTGGGCGGCTGAGCCGGCTCAGTCTTTGGGCGTGCTGACGAACAGCAGCAGCTGTTCGTCCTTGCCGGGCAGCACCACGGTGCCGTCATCGCGGAAACCGGCCTTTTCCAGCAGCGCCACCGAACGCGTGTTGCCCGGCGAGACCACCGCACGCAGCTCACCCAGGCCGAGCGTGCCGCGCGCATAAGCCAGCACGCCCTGCACGGCTTCCAGTGCATAACCTTGCCCGGTGTAGGCACCCAGCAGGGCGTAACCGACATCCGCGCAGGGCAGGCCATCGCGTCGAACCAGTCCGGCGTTGCCCAGCCAGGCACCATCACTGCGGCGTTCAATCGCATACATGCCAAAGCCATGCGCGGCATAGCTGCCGAAGGTGTGCTTGCGCACGTACTCGCGTGCTTCTTCCACGGTACGAACACCGCGATCACCGATGAATTCGTGGAAGCCCGGCTCGTTGAGCAGCTGCAGCATGCCGGCGGCATCGCCATCGTCGTCACACAGCAGGCGCAGTTGCAGGCGTTCGGTCTGGATCAGGGACATGGAGGGCTCGTTGCCTTTGCCCCCTCCCTTCTGCGTAGCAGAGGGGAGGGCTGGGGAGGGGTGCTTTTGGTTTTTGCCGGTAGAGCCCCTGCCGAGCATGGCTCGGCACTACCTCCGTCTCCTTTGGCCAAGGAGGACTGAGGGGCTGTTTGCGGCGAGCCCCAATCAAACCGCAAGGCCGCGGCCAAAGCTACCCCCTCCCGGCCTCCCCCTTGGCTGCGCCAAAGGGGAGGAGACAAGCATCAATCAAACAGCGCCTGGATCGCCGCCAATCCGGCCTTGGCCCGCTCCTGCTTGTGCGCGGCATCGGCCACCGGATCGGCACCATCGCGCTGGATCTCGCCGGCCGGAATCTCGTCGAAAAAACGACTCGGCTTGAGCCGGATGTGCTCACCAAACTTGCGCGTCAAACGACTGAAGCTCATCCACAACTGGATCTTGGCGCGGGTGATGCCCACGTACAGCAGGCGCCGCTCCTCCTGCAGGTTGCCTTCATCCAGGCTGACCTGATGCGGCAGCACGCCGTCCTCGCAGCCAACGATGAACACATACGGGAACTCCAGGCCCTTGGACGCATGCAGCGTCATCATCCGCACCTGGTTGCCGCCATCGTCCTTGTCGTTGCGCGAGATCAGCGCCAGCTGCGCGGCCATGTCGGCAGCGCTGGCACCGCGCGGACCGCTCTCGAACCACGAGGCGAGCTCTTCCAGATTGTTGGCGCGACGTTCGTAGCCTGCAGTGTCCTTGGCCGCATGCCGCAGCTCGGCCAACATGCCCGAGTCCTTGGCCACGCGCCGCACCAGGTCGCCCGAACTCATCTGCCGCATGTCCAGGCGCAGCGCGCGCAGGATGTCGGTGAACTTGCTCAGGCTGTTGGCCGCACGCGGGGTGAGCTGGGCCAGCGCGCCCATGCTCTCGGCGGCCTGCGCCATCGGAATGTCTTTCTCGGACGCCAGCTCGGCCAACTTGGCCAGCGTGCTGGCGCCGACATCACGCTTGGGCGACTGCACCGCGCGCATGAAAGCGGTGTCGTCGTCAGGGTTCACGATCAACCGCAACCAGGCCAGTGTGTCCTTCACTTCCTGCCGTTCCAGGAACACGGTGCCACCGTTGAGGTGGTACGGCACACCGACCAGCTGCATCGCTTTTTCCAGCGGACGCGACTGGAAGTTGCCGCGGAACAGGATGCAGAAATCACTCCACGGAATCTTGCGGCTGGTCGCCAGGAAATGGATTTCCGCCGCCACCTTTTCCGCTTCGTGTTCGCTGTTGCGGCACTCCCACACGCGGATCCGTTCACCGTCGGCCTGGTCGGACCACAAGGTCTTCAGATGCTCGTGCGGGTTGTGCGCGATCAGCGCATTGGCCGCGCGCAGCACGCGGTTGGAGCAGCGGTAATTCTGTTCCAGCTTGATGATCTGCAGTTTGGGGTAATCCACGCCCATCTGCTGCAGATTCTCGGGATTGGCACCACGCCAGGCATAGATCGACTGGTCGTCATCGCCCACGCAGGTGAAGTTGCCGGCGGGCCCGGCCAGCTGCTTGAGCAGGCGGTACTGGGCATCGTTGGTGTCCTGGCATTCGTCGACCAGCAGATAGCCGATGCGCTCGCGCCAGGCCAGGGCGATATCCGGGTGTTCTTCCAGCACCTGCACCGGCAGGCGGATCAGGTCATCGAAATCCACCGCGTTGAACGAGGTCAGGCGGGTCTGGTACAGCTCGTAGACCATCGCCGCGTCCTTCTCGCGGTTGCTGCGCGCCGCGGCCATTGCCTGCTCGGGTGACAGCCCGGAGTTCTTGGCCCGCGAGATCAGGTTCTTCATGTCCTCGATGTCGTCGGGCTTGGCGTTGGTACCGCCCAGCAGATCCTTGATCTGCGCGCCGGCATCATCGGCATCGAAGATGGAGAAGTTGCGCTTCAACCCCACCTGTTCATGTTCGATCTGCAGGAACTTCAGGCCCAAGGCGTGGAAGGTGCAGATGGTGACCTCGGCCGCATCCTCGGCGCGCAGGCGCTTGGCCACACGCTCACGCATTTCCTTGGCCGATTTGTTGGTGAAGGTAATCGCGGCGATGCGACGGGCGCTGTAGCGGCCAATGCCGATCAGATGGGCGATTTTCTCGACGATCACACGCGTCTTGCCGCTGCCGGCACCAGCCAGCACCAGCAGAGGACCTTCGGCGTGCACAGCCGCCGCGCGTTGGGGGGGATTGAGGGAGTCCAGCATGGGGTGGTTTCAGTCGCAGGCAGGCAGTGTAAGCCATCGCCCGTGAGCGCCGGCTGGCGCGGTAAAATGCGGCATGGCCAAGCTCTATTTCTACTATTCGGCGATGAACGCCGGCAAGACCACCACCCTGCTGCAGTCCGCGCACAACTACCGCGAGCGCGGCATGCGTGTCGCCCTGCTGACCCCGCACCTGGACCACCGCGCCGGCACCGGCGTGGTCGCCTCGCGGATCGGCCTGCAGGCCGAGGCCACCACCTTCGAGCGCGATACCGACCTGGAGGCGCTGATAAAGCAGGACATTGCCGCCCACGGCAAGCTCGGTTGCGTGCTGGTGGATGAGGCGCAGTTCCTGAGCAAGTCACAGGTGTGGCAGCTGTCCGAGGTGGTCGACCAGCTGCGCATCCCGGTGCTGTGCTACGGCCTGCGTACCGACTTCCGTGGCGAACTGTTCGAAGGCAGCCAATACCTGCTGGCCTGGGCCGACGAGATGCAGGAGATCAAGACCATCTGCCACAGCGGCAAGAAGGCGACGATGACCGTGCGCGTGGACGAGAACGGCTTTGCCGTACAGGACGGCCCACAGGTGGAGATCGGCGGCAACGACCGTTATGTGTCGGTGAGCCGCGCCGAGTTCAAGAAGATCACCCGCGGCGAGGGGCGGATTGATCCCATGCAGGCGCCGCTGCCGTTGTAACGCCGTTCCTTCTCCCGCCGGGAGAAGGTGCCCGCAGGGCGGATGAGGGTACGGGTGGAGCTTGCTGCAGCTCGCATTCTGGTGGCTTCAGACCGACCCTCTCCCCAACCCCTCTCCCGGAGGGAGAGGGGCTCAAGCGCCTCAATACAACGTCCGCTCCGGCGCACCGGCTGCCGGCGGCGTGTATTGGTACAGCCAGGTTTCGGTCAAAGTCTTGCCACCGCTGCGCAGGTATAGCCGTACGTCGATCTGATCGGTGCTGCCGTCCGGCGGCACCAGGTCGAACATGGCACGGTAGCCCTTGATCTCACGCAGCGGGCGCGCGGATACCACTTCCACGCGACCACGGCTGGTTTCCACCACCGCCTCGACCTCGGCCTTGTCGATCAGGCTGGCCAGTTCGCCGCCTTCGAAATCCACCGCGAAACGCCACGAGAAATACTCGCGCTTCTTGCCGATGATGCCGCCCAGGCCGGTGCGGCTGGCCACGCAATGGGCAAGCGGCGGACGTGCCGGCGGTTCGGCGCCCCAGTACAGGCGATAGCCGACCAGCAACTCCTGGCCCGGCTGCGGCTTGGCCTTGGGGTTCCAGAACGCAACGATGTTGTCGAAGGTTTCATCGACAGTGGGAATCTCCACCAGCTGTACCGAGCCTTCGCCCCATTGCCCCTTGGGCTCGATCCACAGACAGGGGCGCTTCTCGTAGAACACGCCGTCGTCCTGGTAATGGTCGAAGTTGCGGTCACGCTGCAGCAGGCCGAAGCCGCGCGGGTTGTTGTCCACGAACATGTTGAAACGCAGGTTGGCCGGATTGCACAGCGGTCGCCAGATCCACTCACCGGCGCCGTTCCACATCGACAAGCCGTCGGTGTCATGGATCTCCGGACGCCAGTCCCAATCCATGCGGCGGTCGTTCTCACCGACCTGGTACATGCTGGTGCACGGCGCGATGCCGAGCCGCTCGATTTCCTTGCGCGGGTACAACGCGCTGTCGATGTCCATCAGCAGCACGTCGCCGTTGGTGATGGCGAAACGATAGGCACCGGCCACGCTGGGTGAATCCAGCAGGCCGTAAACGACGATGGTGTCCGAATCCGCGGCAGGCTGTTCCAGGTAATAGGCGATGAAATCCGGGAACTCCTCCGGGCGGCCCATGCCGGTATCAATGGCCAGGCCACGTGCCGACTGCCCGTACTGGCCTTCCTTGCCTACCGCGCGGAAATAGCTGGCGCCGAGGAAGGCAGCGAAGTCACGGTCGGTATCGCTGCGGGTATTGAGGCGGAAGCCGGCAAAGCCGAGGTCGGCCGGCAGCTCGCCATCGTGGATGCCGCTCTTGCCGTAGTTGAAGGCCGCGCCGTCATAGGCCAGCTCCTGCGCCTTGCCATCGACCACGTCGAACATGCGCACCGGCGAATGGAAGTACAGGCCGAGGTGGAAGAATTTCGCCTGGAACTTGCCGGGCTGGTCAGCCCACAGCGCATGGTCCTGACGGTAGCCGATGGACTGATACTGGTCCCAGTCGAGTTTCTCCAGCGCGCCTGGCAGGGTGCGCTTGTGGCTCCTGTAAGGTGCCTGCGCCAGCGCGCGGGCCTGGCCCTTGAGCGTGGCGAAGTCGAAAGGCTGCGGCTGGCCCAGACGGCGCAGGCCCAGCTGCGCGGGTTTGCCGGCCGCACAGGCGCTGAAGGCCGGAAGTCCAAAGGCCGCCAGGGCGGCAGCGGCGTTGCGCAGGAAGTCGCGTCGTTGCATGGAAAGACGTGCCAGTTGGGGACCGCTGCATGGTAGGCGCAAATACGTGAATCGACAGCCTCGGAGCAGAGGTGGATGAACATCACCTTCAGCCTTCGGCGAAAGGCCTACCCCTCCCCAACCCTCCCCTTGCCTGCGGCAAAGGGAGGGGGCAGAAGCAGGTAGTGCCGAGCCATGCTCGGCAGAGGCTTTGCCAGCAATCCCTCAGCACCGCATGACCGCGCTCTACCGACAAGCACCAGCCAACTGCAACCCAACCGCATGCGCACACAGGAATCCACGCTGCGCCGCCGCGTCATCCCCGCCGTCCCACTGCAACAACGTCCACTGCTCGGCCGCCTGCATCCGCTCGCCGGCTTGCAGCTCACGGTAGGGCGCATGCACTTCCATCTCCAGCAAGCCCTCGGCGATGCCGCCAGCATCCAGATACAGCTCGACCTGGGCCTGCTCGGGATGGATGCTGGCACGCGGCTGCTTGGCAAAACGGATGATCAAGGCCTGGCTGCCATTGAACCCTGCCATCCAGCCTACCGTGGGCTGCACGAACCACTTGCCGCGCGGCCCCATGCTGCCGGCACCGGCATGCAGCACCAGCATGCCGTCCTCAAAGCGATGGTCCGGCTGGCCCGGGTCGGGCGCGCCTTCGACGCGGACATCGCTGGCCGCGCTGACCGGCACGAAGACGCGGGTAGCCGGGTGGACGCGGGTGTTGAACCACAGGTCCCAGGCGACCGGCGTGTCACGGATGTTCTGGCCACTGACCAGCAGCTGCACGGTGTCGGCGCGCTCGGGGTCACGCCGGAATGTCTTCTCCAATTGCATGCCGGTCACCGGGCTGGCGGCACCACGCAGACGCAGTTGCCCGGCATCGCGCTGCAGCCATTGCGCAGGGGCGAGTGACAGCCATGGGTCCGGCGGCCAGTTGGCAGCAGCAGCCTGCCGTTCGGGGTTGATCTGCTGGTGCAGCCACCACTGCGACTGCGGGCCAACCCAGACGTCGTGGCCGAGGTAGGCGATGTCATCGCTGTTGGCGTTTACCTCTGGCTCCGGCTGTGTGCGGACCGCTGCGCCCATGCGCAGGAAATTCGGTTCGCCTTTGCGCTGCAGTGACAGTACCCGGCCGCCGAAGGCGGAGGTCAGCTGCAATTGCAGCTCACTGCTTTCGAGAGTGGCGTAGCGCTCGTCTGCCGGAATGCTGGGCTGAGCGGTCGCAGATGAGGACAGCAACAGAAGGCAAAAGGTCATTCGATGATGCAGCTGCATCGGGTGCTCCCTGCAGGTCAGTGGTGATCATGGCAGAGCTTGCAGCGCACCGCGCCTCCTGTAGTGGGGGGGGGGGGGGGGGGGGGGGGGGGGGGGGGGGGGGGGGGGGGGGGGGGGGGGGGGGGGGGGGGGGGGGGGGGGGGGGGGGGGGGGGGGGGCGAGGGCG